>CBFGYW010000552.1:0-1506 GCA_965653085.1 uncultured Salinimicrobium sp. | reverse complement strand
GCCGAACCTCTTGAAGAAGTAGGGCAGCAGCAGCAGGAAGAGGGCTTCGGATACCTGTCCGATGGTCATCAGGCCTGT
The DNA here is from genome assembly GCA_965653085.1 of uncultured Salinimicrobium sp. Lineage (GTDB taxonomy): Bacteria > Bacteroidota > Bacteroidia > Flavobacteriales > Flavobacteriaceae > Salinimicrobium. Next base: position 1,428 of record CBFGYW010000552.1, on the reverse strand, counting down.
TGGGTTTTCGGTTCCTATTTCGGAAAGGAAGGGGTTGGCGTTCTGGTAATAAAATGCCAGCGGAATACAGATGAGGATGGAGGCGAGGAAGAACATCAGGAAGTTCCTGTCCTTCAGCAGGCCAAGGGCATCAAGGCCCAGCAGCTCTCTGTAGCTTACCTTTTCATTTTTGTCAACTCTCGGGGGAGTCTTCGGAAGGGTGAAGCTGAAGAGTCCCAGCACTGCGGAGGCGATGGCCACCATCAGGAAGGTATTTCGCAGCATCCCCTCCTGACGGGCTTCAGGAGAATCCCAGAAGAAGACATAGCTGATGACCAGTCCGGCGACGATCCAGCCGATGGTTCCGAAGACGCGGATGAAGGAGAATTCCTTTGCAGGATCTTTCATCTGGTTGAAGGCTACGGAATTCACCAGTGCCAGCGTAGGCATATAAAGCAGCATATAGGCCAGCACCAATGGGTAGAAGGTGGAGAAATCCTCGCTCTGGTACATAAAGTACATCAGGACGGCTCCAATTAAATGAAGGAAACCCAGGATCTTTTCCGCATTGAAATAACGGTCGGCGATGAGTCCGATGATAAAGGGAGCGATGATCGCGCCCCAGGACTGGGTGGAGAAGGCCGAGGCGATTTCGGTACCGGAGGCTTCTAGATTGATTCCTAAATAGGTTCCAAGGGTTACAAACCAGCCTCCCCAGATGAAGAATTCAAGAAACATCATAAAGGAGAGCTGAAAACGGGTAGTGCTTTTCATTTCGATAAGAAAATAGGGGGTTAGTTTATTGTTGGTTCAGTTCGGTGCCGACTTCGATAAGGAGTTCTTTGGTAGCCATGATGCCTTCTTCGGGAGACATGTCCTGCCCTTCGAATTCAATGCCTACCCAGCCATTAAAGCCGGCATCCTTCACGATCTGCAGCATTTTCCTGAAGTCGATGGTGGTTTCCTGGCCTTCTTCATTGAAGTCGTAGGATTTTGCACTCACAGATTTTGCGTAGGGCATCAGCTCCTCGACGCCCTGGTACATTGGGTACTCCTCCACACAGGGAGCTTCCCAGAGTTCGCCGCCTTCGCTTTTTAAGCAGAAGTTTCCGAAATCGGGGAGGGTGCCGCAGTTGGCACGATCCACGCCTTCCATTACTTCCGCCAGTAATTCGGCGTTGGAAGACAGATATCCGTGGTTCTCCACAAGAACGTTAACATTTTTGTCGGCAGCATATTCTGAAAGCTTTGTTAATCCGTCAATGGAATTCTGTTTCCATTCCTGGGGGTCATTGCTTCCGAAGAGGTTTACCCTGATGGAATGGCAGCCCAGGAACTGCGCTGCATCCACCCATTTCTTATGGTTTTCCACCGCCTGGTTTCTCTCCTCCTCGCTGTTGCTGGCGAGGTTTCCTTCGTCATCCACCATTATAAGGACATTGGTGACAT
>CBFGYW010000551.1:0-1513 GCA_965653085.1 uncultured Salinimicrobium sp. | reverse complement strand
CAAGCTCAGTCATGGAACTTGCTTTTTACAAATATCAGGGGACCGGTAACGATTTCGTTATGGTAGATAATCGTAAGAAGATAATATCCAAAAACGATACCAAATTGATCCGACAGCTGTGCGACCGAAAATTTGGCATAGGGGCTGACGGCCTTATCCTGTTGGAAGAAGCCGATGATGCTTCCCTGGATTTCAGGATGGTTTACTCCAATTCTGATGGAAACGAAAGCAGCATGTGCGGCAACGGCGGCAGGTGTATCATTGCCTTCGCCAGCTTTCTCGGAATTATTGAAGATAAATGTGTTTTTTCCGCTATAGATGGGTTTCACGAAGGAAGCATTGGAGAAGACGGACTGGTGGGGCTGAAAATGAATGATGTGAAGGAGGTCTTCCAATCTTCTGAATACTCTTTTCTGGATACGGGCTCTCCGCATCACGTAATCTTTTCAGAAAAGATAGCTGAGCTGGATGTTAAGCAGGAAGGCGCTGCAATCCGGTATTCTGACCTTTACAGGCAGCAGGGGGGGAGTAACGTAAATTTCATAGAGACGGTAGATCCTTCCACCTTAAGGATCCGCACTTACGAGCGCGGGGTAGAGGACGAGACCTTATCCTGCGGAACGGGAGCTACTGCGGCTGCCATTGCGGCCTACGCTTCAGGAGTTATCAATTCAGAAACAGTTGTCCTGCAAACCGAAGGTGGGGAACTGCAGGTTAAATTTAAACCTGAAGAAAAGGGTTTTTCAAATATCTGGCTGCTTGGGCCGGCCCTGCAGGTTTTTAAAGGCGAGATCGAATGTTAAGCCTTCAGGGGAAGAAAATAGAACTCCGGGCCCTGGAACCCGAGGACCTCGAGCTCCTGTTCAACATTGAGAACAACAGGGAGTTCTGGGAGATAAGCAGCACAGTTACTCCGTATTCAAAATATATTCTGAAGCAATACCTGGAGAATTCCCATAGGGATATTTACGAGGTGAAGCAGTTGCGGCTGGTGATCTGCACCTCTGAAGACAACCGGCCTGTGGGCCTGATAGATCTTTTTGATTTCGAACCCAAACACAGGAGGGCGGCTATCGGGATCCTGATTCAGAATGAAGAGGATAGGGGCAAGGCCTACGGAGCCGAAGCTTTGGAAATCCTTTGTGATTACTGCTTTAACCAGCTGGATTTTCATCAGCTTTATGCCAATGTGGGGGCAGAGAATCTACCTAGTCAGCACCTGTTCGAAAAAGCGGGCTTTAAAATGGTTGGCAACAAAAAAGACTGGAATTTAGTAAACGGAAAGTTCAAGGATGAACTTTTATATCAAATGATCCAAAATGTACATTAAAAGAATTATCCTGGTTATCGCCCTTATCGGGCTGGTAGTGATGGGCTTTGTTTCCTATAAGATTTACGACCTGGTCTTCGCGCCCAATACAGATTTCGAGGAAGAAAAGGTCGCTGTTTATATCGCTTCAGATGCCGAATATGCCGATGTAAGGAAACAGCTGGATACGCTGCTTAAGAACAT
>CBFGYW010000550.1:0-1532 GCA_965653085.1 uncultured Salinimicrobium sp. | reverse complement strand
AAGGGTGGTCTTTTTTATTCAGCCCCGTTTACACAGGAATCTAATTCTTCGGTCCATGACCAAGCTAATCCAGGGATTCTTGGTTTCATATCTATATTCCGATCTGTAAATTTTGGTTTACTGCTTTTTTTGAAGTGCGGGGGTGTTTCACTGGAATAACTATATTTGTTGTAAAGGAAACAGGTTCCCTATGAGAAAAGCAGTATTTCCGGGTTCTTTTGATCCCATTACCCTCGGTCACGTCGATATTATCGAACGCGCCCTGCCTCTGTTTGACGAGATCATTCTTGCCTTAGGCACTAATGCTGACAAGAAATATATGTTCCCACTGGAAGAGCGGCTAACTTTTCTCGAGAAGACTTTTGATGGGGAGAAAAAGGTTTCGGTAAAGACCTATGCGGGACTCACGGTGGATTTCTGTAAGGAGCAGGAGGCGGGATTCATTTTAAGGGGGCTGCGCAACGGGATCGACCTTGAATATGAGAAAGCCATTGGGCAGACCAACTACAGGATGGCGGGAATAGAGAGTGTTTTTCTTATTAGCGCACCTGGAAAGGGGCATTTTTCTTCAACTATAGTGAGGGATGTAATGCGCAATGGAGGGGATTACGAATTCATGGTTCCGCCAGCTGTAAAGCGATAAGGTGCGTGGGTCAGGCTGTGTAAACTAAGGGCTTTTAATCAAAGGTTCCTTTTCTTTGCCTTGCCACCAATATTTTAACACTGGAGTCGTAATAATATGCTAAAGATTCTGTATTTTGTAGTACAATTCGAAATCGAAGTTTCACTTAAAATCTTCGGCCATGAAAACACAGATATCTTTCGTCGCATTATCCCGCTCCTTTATTATGTTCCTGCTGGTCTTTCAGGGTTTTTCAGGCCTTGCTTCCCCAGCTTTTTTTCAGGAAGGGCTCAACATTGAGGAGTATAAGGGAGAAGTGGTAGACAGCCGTAACGGCAAGGAACTCACATCTGCCTATCTTCAGGTGGTGGGTACCAACATCTCTACTATCACCAATTCAGAAGGGGAGTTCTTTCTTAAAGTCCCCGCTGAACACGCCGATGCTTCCGTGAGCATCTCGCACCTTGGCTATCAGAACCTTGTGCTGCCTGCTGATTTCTTCAGGGAAGGCAGAGTAAAAATTGAATTAAAGGAGACCATTGAGGTGCTCTCTGAGATCAGCGTCTTTTCAGAAGAAGACCCGCGAAAGGTAGTGCGGGAAATGCTTGACAGCAAACGGGACAATTATGCCCATGATCCTGCAGAAATGACAGCTTTCTATAGGGAAACCATCAAGAAAGGTCGAAGGAACGTTTCGCTTTCTGAGGCTGTGGTGAACATTCATAAAAAGCCTTATACTTCCTATGCACGGGACGAGATCTCGCTCATAAAAGCAAGGAAAAGTGCTGATTACGACCGACTTGACACCCTGGCCATGAAACTGCGAGGTGGGCCTTTCAATCCGCTGGTATTGGATATTATGAAGGATCCCGATTACATGTTCTATCAGGACGACCTTCAGAATTACGAG
>CBFGYW010000549.1:0-1541 GCA_965653085.1 uncultured Salinimicrobium sp. | reverse complement strand
ATCACTCAAAAGAAATATGCCGCGATAGATATTGGTTCCAACGCCGTGAGACTGCTTATTTCCACTATCACGGAGCAACAGGGGAAGGATCCAATCTTCAAAAAGACCTCCCTGGTAAGGGTGCCAATCCGTCTGGGGGCCGATGTTTTCCTCACTAAAAGGATTTCTGAGGAAAACATCACGAGAATGATAGATACCATTCAGGCATTCAAGCTTTTGATGAAATCACACAAGATCCATAGATTCAAGGCCTGTGCGACCTCGGCAATGAGAGAATCCGTAAATGGGGAAGAGGTAGCCGATCTGATCGAGGAGAAGACCGGCGTGAAGATTCATATAATTAACGGAAAGGATGAAGCTGCCATAATTGCGGCAACAGATCTCCACGCCCTGATCCAGACCGACAAGACCTACCTGTACGTGGACGTAGGAGGGGGTAGTACAGAGTTCACCCTGTATTCCAATGGTGAAACTATCACTTCCAGATCTTTTAAGCTGGGAACAGTAAGGCTATTGGAAGATATTGTTCCCGAGGGCACCTGGGAAGAGGTGGAGTCCTGGATAAAGGAGGTAACCAGGTCCTATTCCAAGATCGACCTTATCGGCTCGGGGGGTAACATCAACAACATCTTCAAAAGCAGCGGAAAAACGAACGGGAAACCGCTGAGCTTCCTTTATCTCAGCTCCTATTATCAGCTGCTTCAATCCTTCACCTACGAAGAAAGGATAACCGAATTAAACCTGAACCCCGACAGGGCCGATGTTATTGTCCCTGCCGCGAGAATCTATCTTTCCGCGATGAAGTGGACCCGAGCCCGAAGAATTTACGTTCCTAAAATTGGACTTTCTGATGGAATCGTAAGGTCGCTTTATGAGGAAGACTACCTTAAACCTTCAGAGACTGAAAATCTGTAAGACCAGAAAGCTGGCCGACGGCTGTCGCTGTTATCCGTGAATAGCCTCTGAATTCCCCAACCCCTTCATGATCTCGGCTTCATAGACAAGGAGGTCCTGCCATTTCTTATCCACTTCCTCGCGGTTTCCGTATTTCCTGGCAAAATTCAGGAACATGGTATAATGGTTGGCCTCACTGACCATCAGGTTTCTATAGAAGGTGGCCAGCTCCTCATCCTGTAGGTTTTCAGATAACAACCTGAACCTTTCACAGCTCCTGGCTTCTATCAATGCTGCGTATAACAGCCTATGGATAAGATTCGTTAGTCTGCTGCCCCCTTTGGGAAAGAATTTCATCAGCTCCAGCACATAGGCATCCTTCCTGTCCCAGCCCAAAGTGAATCCTCTTTCCAGCAACCTGTCGTGAACCATTTTAAAATGACTCATCTCCTCCTTGGCCAGGGCGGTCATCGCTGTCACCAGTTCAGAGTACTCAGGATAGGTGACAATAAAGGAAATAGCGGTAGATGCAGCCTTCTGTTCGCAATATGCGTGGTCAATGAGGATCTCCTCAATATTCTTTTCTACTATGTTCACCCATCGGGGATCTGTGGGTAGTTTTAATCCAAGCATCCTATATATCCAGG
>CBFGYW010000548.1:0-1545 GCA_965653085.1 uncultured Salinimicrobium sp. | reverse complement strand
CCCAGGAGATTTTCATGGTTGTGTAGGTTTTTATAGTATTGAGTATTTAATATTGAGTATTTAGTATTTAGTATAGAGAAGGGCGTGTGGCAAATTGAGAAGGCGTGCAGTGTTAACGCAGCTTCTTTATTTACTTAGCCCTTGATAACAAGGATAACGCTTTCCTCTGAAGCCTCCACCCAGTGCGGTTCGTCGACGGGGATCTCGTATTCGTCGTAAAGTTTCAGCCTGTTGGATCCTTCGGCGTTGTTATAGCTTACCTCTCCCTTGATCACCACCAGTCTGGCGGGGAGGCTGCTGGTGTGCTTTGGTAGGATCATGCCTTTTTTGAATCCGATTGCCAGCACGTGAAAGGCTGTTCCTTTCCGCAGCATTTTACCCACGGGCTTCTCTGCGGTTTCCAATTCGGTCAGGATATTTTTAATTATCATATCGTTGTAGTTATTTGCTTTATTTCTAATCTCTCGACCTCTGCTCTCTAGCACCTCTCAGCTCCTACCTGAAACTTCTCGGTCCCATAAAATTGGTCTCCGTAGTCTCAATCAATTTCTCCCCGCTGAAGATGCCTATCTCCACTTCCTCTTTCTCCCCTTTCAGGATGGCCTGGTTTATCTCGATAAAGAGGGAACCTTCCGCAAGCCCTTTTCCGGGAACTGCAAGCCGCTCGTGAGTCACCGGCTCAATGGAACCTTTGTGGGAAAGCAGCCTGAAATGCACGTTGGGAATTTCGTCATTGGTTTTGTTGATCAGCTTAAAGGTGTAGACATTGCTGATAAGATTGTTGTCCTTATGCTCATACAGCTGCCCCGGAAGCCTTAGCACCGTAGCCTGCACATCGCTCCTCAGGAACAGCATTCCCGACATCAGTCCCACCAGCACCACCATTGTTGCAGCCACCCCCTTCATCCGCGGAGTGATGCGGAAGGCTCTTTCTTTTTCTATGTCTTCTTCGGAATAATATCCGATGAGCCCTTTCGGAAGGTCCACCTTCATCATCATATCATCGCAGGCATCGATACAGGCGGTACAGTTGATGCACTCCAGCTGGGTTCCGTTCCTGATGTCTATCCCGGTAGGGCACACGTTCACGCACTGGAAACAGTCGATGCAGTCCCCCAGTCCGAGAACGGACCTGTCTTCATTTTTCCTGAATTTGGCGCGTCCATTCTGCTTTTCTCCGCGCTTGTGGTTATAGGCCACCACCACCGATTTATTGTCCAGCAGAACGCTCTGCAGGCGCCCGTAGGGGCAGGCAATGGTACATACCTGCTCCCGGAACCAGGCGAAGGAAAAGTAGAGCGCGCCCGTGAAAAACAGCACCACTCCAAATGATTTCGTATGCTCCAAAGGGGAGCTTTGCATCATCGCGTAGAGTCCAGGGATGGAGACGAAGTAGGAAAGGAAGATGTGCGCGATGAGGGCGGAAACCAGGAGAAAGAGCCCGTGCTTGACCACGCGTTTGATGAACTTCACGGGGCCCCAGGGGGCTGCGTCCAGCTTCCGGCGCACCACGGCATCTCCTTCGATCCATCGCTCGATCCGCCG
>CBFGYW010000547.1:0-1549 GCA_965653085.1 uncultured Salinimicrobium sp. | reverse complement strand
CATTTTTATTATCGACAATTAATCTGGTAATGCTCAGGAAAAAGAAAATAAAACTCAGGAAGTAAACCAGGTCCCTGGTGTCTACCACCCCACGACTTATGCTTTCATAGTGGGAATTAATACCCAGATCTTCCAACCCAAAGGCACCAACCCTTAAAAGATCCAGCTCTGCCAGTGCATCAAAGGCAAAAAAGAAGAAGAAGCACAGAAATACTCCAAGGATGAAGGCGACTATCTGATTCTGGGTAAGGCTGGAGGCAAAGATACCGATGGTGGAGTAGCAACTAGCCAGTAACACCAGGCCCAGAAACGAACCTGTTATTGCTCCCGAATCCAGATTCCCTTCAGGCATTCCCAATTCGTAAATGGTAAGCACATAAAGCAGCGTAGGAAGCAGGGCGAGCAGGATCAATGTAAAGCTTCCAAGGAATTTCCCGAGGACCAGCTGCCATCTGGTAATAGGCCTGGTTAAAAGAAGTTCCAGCGTTCCCTGTTTATATTCTTCTGAAAAGCTTTTCATTGTGATCGCGGGAATAAGGAACAGGAAGATCCAGGGCGCCAGCTCGAAAAAAGGGCCCAGATCTGCAAAGCCACTATCCAGAATGTTGTAACCTCCACGAAATACCCATAGAAAGAGTCCATTTCCCACCAGGAAAAGCCCAATGACCAGATATCCAATGGGGGAGGAGAAAAAGGAATTTATTTCTTTCTTAAGGATTGCCTTCAAATTGTATGCTTTTTAATGGGTCAAAATTTATTGCTGATTCCTACAATAGTCAATTGATTTCAGAAACGCTCCAGGCTTCTGCCTTCGCGCTGAACAGAGGTTTCGTCTTTCCCCAGATTTCTTTAAAAGTGTCAGAATTCCGGTAGTTGTTCAGGGCAGCCTCATCTTTCCAGTGACTGTATGTAAAGAAAATGCTTTCCTGATTAATATCCTGTAAGAGAACAACCGATTTGCAGCCCTCAAAGCCCCTGATCCGATGCTTATTGGCTTCGAAGATTTCCTGAAATTCCTCGATTCCTTTCGGGTCAAATACCATTTTTACTATACGTGTCAGCATTGTTTCTATTCAAAAGTTATAGTCACCACATCTCTCCATTCCAGTCCAAAAAGGGTGGAGGCACTACCCACGGTACTCGGATTGCTTTTATAGATGGCGAGTTCAATATATCCACCAGAATTAAAAATTGCCAGCTTCTTGCCATCTTCCCGGCTCACATTTTCTGCATCAAAATTAACTGCCTCACTATAGGTAGTGAAAATCTCGTTCAGGTTTATATTCCGCGCCCTGACCGTGAACTTTCGTCCCCTTCCAACTTTGTCAAAAAGCTTTTTAGTAATGTTGGTAACCACATTTCCGTAGTTGTCGATATAAAGAACATTCCCTTTTATCTGATCCTGCTCCTTGTTGTAATATGGTTCCAGATCCTTCAACTGCTTTATTTCCGGAATGGGTTTGCCAATGACCTCAAGGGTACCTCTGCGGGCAAGATGACCTGCAACCTTTACAAAAACGTCCAGAACGGGAAAATTCGTCTCCACCTT
>CBFGYW010000546.1:0-1550 GCA_965653085.1 uncultured Salinimicrobium sp. | reverse complement strand
GGAGTTCCCAATTACCTGGCTATTCCCGTAAAAGGGGACAGCTGCAAAAATTAGAATCAAATGGATCTATTTAATGTATACCCCCTCTACGATATTGCCCCCGTCAAAGGGAACGGAGTCCACGTCTACGGGGAAGACGTCACCGAATACCTGGACCTTTATGGAGGTCACGCCGTTATTTCCATAGGTCATTCCCACCCGCAGTACGTCTCTGCAATTTCAGAACAGGTCGGGAAGCTGGGCTTTTACTCCAACTCCATTGTCAACCCCCTGCAGCAGGTTCTGGCGGATAAACTGGAAAAACTTTCCGGATGTTCAGATTACAGCCTTTTCCTTTGCAACTCAGGGGCCGAGGCCAATGAAAATGCCCTGAAGCTGGCGTCCTTCCACACGGGGAAGAGCCGGGTTGTCTATTTCAGTAAATCCTTCCACGGAAGGACTTCTGCCGCTGTGGCAGTTACCGATAACCCCGCAATCCAGGCACCCCTGAATTCCCAGCACCAGACAACCGGACTAGAATTCGGGAATTTTGTTTCACTGGAACAGGAACTGAAGAAAGGAGATGTAGCGGCAGTGATCCTGGAGGTTATTCAGGGAGTCGGAGGGTTAGAGGAAGCTTCGACCGAATTCTATCAAAAGGCCTCTGAACTGTCAAAAGAACATGGAGCAGTGCTCATTGTTGATGAAGTACAGTCGGGTTATGGAAGGACAGGCGATTTCTTTGCCTTTCAGAAACACGATATCAGGCCCGACATCATCTCCATGGCGAAAGGAATGGGGAATGGTTTTCCTATCGGCGGAATCCTCATTGACCAATCCATAGAGCCTAAAATGGGAATGCTGGGCACCACCTTCGGGGGCAGTCATCTTGCCTGTGCGGCAGGAATAGCGGTTCTTGAAGTGCTGGAGCAGGAAAACCTACTGGCCAATGCAGCAGCCCAGTTTCAGGTAGTGAAACAGCTGGCAGAGGAAATTCCGCAGATCAAGGCCCTAAAGGGAAGAGGACTGATGCTGGGCCTGGAATTCGATTTCGAGGTGGCAGACCTCCGGAAGGAGCTTTTATTCGCACATAACATATTTACTGGAGCTGCTTCCAACAAGAAGCTGCTGCGCATACTTCCGCCCCTGAACATTGCGGAGGAGCATTTCAATAGCTTTTTCAGCGCCCTGAAGGCGGTGCTCGAAAAAAATACTTATCAATAACCTTTGAACCATAGAAGATGAAGAATTTCACTCAATTATCAGATATAACCGACCTCCAGGCATTACTGGAGGAGGCAGCCCAGCTGAAAAAAGAAAACAACTATTCCAATTTGGGTAAGGGAAAGACGCTGGGAATGCTGTTCTTCAACCCCAGCCTGCGCACGCGGCTGAGCACCGAAAAGGCGGCAAGGCTTCTGGGAATGGAGGTGCTGATGATGAATGTTGGCAGCGATGGCTGGGCTCTGGAATTCGAAGACAGGAAGATCATGGATTCCGACAAGGCGGAACACATAAGGGAGGCCGCCGGGGTGCTTTCCCAATACTGTGATATCATTGCGGTACGTGCC
>CBFGYW010000545.1:0-1550 GCA_965653085.1 uncultured Salinimicrobium sp. | reverse complement strand
AGCAGGAACCTATTAAATGCTTTGGATAAATATTTACAACGTCTTCGGGTTCTTCACCTTCTCATCCAGCACCGCGATCTCGATCACCTCGAACATCTCCTTCACATAATGGAAGGTCAGCCCCTTCAGGTATTCCTCCTTGATCTCCTCAATATCGCGCCTGTTCTCCTCGCAAAGGATGATCTCCTTGATATGCGCCCGCTTGGCAGCCAGGATCTTTTCCTTGATCCCACCCACCGGCAGCACTTTGCCTCTCAGGGTGATCTCCCCGGTCATCGCCAGGTTCTTCTTCACCTTCCGCTGCGTGAACAGCGACACCAGCGATGTCAGCATCGTCACCCCGGCACTGGGGCCATCTTTTGGAGTCGCCCCTTCAGGCACGTGGATATGCACGTTATAATCGTCGAAGATCTCAGGATCTATTTTCAGTTTCTCGGCATTGGACTTGATATATTCCATCGCAATGGTCGCCGACTCCTTCATCACCTTCCCAAGGTTTCCGGTAATGTTCAAGTTACCTTTTCCTTTGGAAAGGATCGATTCAATAAACAGGATATCCCCGCCCACCGAAGTCCAGGCGAGTCCGGTGACCACTCCGGCCACGTCGTTGTTCTCGTATTTATCGCGTTCCATCTTGGGCCTGCCCAGGATCTCCAGCACATCCTCGTCGGTGATCTTCTTGTTGTACTCCTCCTCCATCGCAATATTCTTGGCAGCGTAGCGTACCACACGGGCTATCTGCTTCTCGAGGTTCCGCACGCCCGATTCGCGGGTGTAACCCTCCACGATCTTCTCGAGCTGTTTTCTGCCAATCTTCAGGTGCTCCTTGGTGAGTCCGTGCTCCTCCAACTGCTTCGGAAGCAGGTGCTGCTTGGCTATCTCGACCTTTTCCTCGATCGTGTAACCGGTAACATTGATGATCTCCATCCTGTCCAGCAGGGCCGGCTGAATGGGAGAAAGGTTGTTGGCAGTCGCAATGAACATCACCTTGGAAAGGTCAAAGCCCATCTCCAGGAAGTTGTCGTGGAATTCGCTGTTCTGCTCCGGATCCAGTACTTCCAGTAATGCGGAAGAAGGATCTCCGTTGTGGCCGATGCTCAGCTTGTCAATCTCATCCAGCACGAAAACAGGGTTGCTGGTTCCGGCTTTCTTCAGACTCTGAATGATCCGTCCTGGCATCGCCCCTATATAAGTTTTCCTATGTCCGCGGATCTCAGCCTCGTCTCGTAATCCCCCTAAGGAAATACGCACGTACTCCCTGCCGAGGGCTTCGGCTATGGATTTCCCCAGACTGGTCTTCCCTACCCCCGGCGGGCCGTAGAGACACAGAATCGGGGATTTCATATCGTTCCTGATCTTCAGCACCGCCAGGTATTCTATGATGCGCTTCTTCACATCCTCCAGCCCGTAATGGTCCCTGTCCAGGATACGCTGCGCCCTCTTCAGGTCGAATTTGTCTTTGCTGAACTCATTCCACGGAAGCTCCAGGAACAGGTCAAGATAGTTGCGCTGAATGGAGTATTCCGCCACCTGCGGATTCATCCGCTGCA
>CBFGYW010000544.1:0-1550 GCA_965653085.1 uncultured Salinimicrobium sp. | reverse complement strand
CCGAGGTAGCTTTTCTGAAAGGTCTCAGCGACAGCGATCAGCTGGCCCTGAACATCAAGTTAAAGGAGGGAAAGAAGGAATTTGTCTTTGGAGAAATAGAGGCAGGAGCGGGGATCGAGGAGCGGTACCTGGTGCATCCCACCCTGTTTTACTACAGTCCTAGAACCGCAGTGAATGTTATTGGTGATTTCAACAACATAGGCGAAAAATCTTTTACTCTTAATGACTATATGGACTTTGAAGGGGGAGTGACCGCTATGATGGACAACCCAAGTTCCATACGCGGAATCTTCAACAGTGATTTCGCCCGGTTCCTGAGTCAGAGCGACTTCATCTACAACAAGAACGATTTCCTGGCGGGGAGCATCTCCCACCAGCTGACTTCAGCCACCACCCTGGATGCCTATTCGATATATTCCAAAGGAAAGCTGGAAACCCTAAACACTGCAGATATCAGATACCTTACCGAAGGCGGGATCGATGAATTCAGGGAGACCTCCTCGAAGAACAGGCTGTCCTTCAGTCTGAGCAAATTGAAGCTGCGGTATCAGCCAAACTCAAAAACAGATATCTCTTATAATGCGCTGGTGAAAACTTCTGCCGGAGATGCCTACCACAACATCCTTTCACAGACTGCCCAGGAGGATTATAATACCCGGAGCCTCGAAGATCCGCAGAGCCTCGAGCTTACCCAGGATTTTTCCCTGAACAAGCAGTTTTCCTATGAGCACACCTCTACCCTTACGGGAAGCTACCAGTTCAGCGACAATGAGAATTCCAGCGACTGGCTCTTTGACAGAGCTCTTTTTTCGGAAGTGATCCCCTTTGTGGATGAGGGCCAGAGTTTCAATCTGCTTCAGGAAACCGACAGCAGAACCCATCACGCCAACCTGAACCTTAAGCATTACTGGGTGCTGAACAACCTAAACCACATCTATCCCGAAGTGGGGCTGGATTTCTTCACCCAGTCCTACGGTACCCTGGATTTTCAGCGTCTGCAGGACGGAAGCACCAATGATTTCCTCAACAGTGGCTTCAACAACGATCTCGATTTCAGGTTGCTGGATTTTTATGGCGGGTTCGAATATAAGGTGAAGAAGGGCAAATTCATTTTCAAGCCGGGCATCATGTTCCACAATTATCAGTGGCGGGTGGCGCAGTTCAAGGTGGAGCAGACAGAAAAGACAAAGACAGTGCTGCTGCCCGAGCTGGAAGTGGAATGGGAACCGAATTCTGTGGAAACCTTTAAACTGCGCTACGGCCTGAATAGCAACTTTGCCAATGCTTCCCAGCTTGCCAACAGGCTGCGGCTCTCGGGCTACAATCAGCTTTACCGGGGAAGCGCCGAGCTGGAGAACGAACTATACCATTCCGCGAGCCTCAGCTATCGCCAGTTCAATATGTACCGCGGGTTGTTCCTCAATGCCTATCTGGGCTATACCCACAGGCTGAAGACCATTCAGAATACCAGCATCATCGAGGGCATTGAGGAACAACCCGCGGGACATATTGAACTGGCGATAGCTGAGGCTCGCGGAATGGTATAGTTC
>CBFGYW010000543.1:0-1554 GCA_965653085.1 uncultured Salinimicrobium sp. | reverse complement strand
TGTCGATGTGGTCGAACAGGTTTTCGTGCATGAAGGTCACGTAGCTCTGCTGTGCCGTTGGCTGCATAGGATAATATTCGTCGAGGTTGAAGGTGATGACGTTCCTGAAGCTCAGCCCTTCCTCCCGGTGCAGCCTTACGAGTTCCTGGTATACTTCCACCGGCGTAGCCCCGGTAGCAAGCCCCAGCACGGCCTGCTCCCCCTGTTCCTGCTTTCTCTTGATGAGATCAGCTATCCTTCCCGCCACCGTTTTGGAGGCGATATGCTGATTCTCGTAAACCGTTACCGGTACCTTTTCAAATCTTGTCTCTTCGAGGAGATTTAATCTTGCCATAATTTACTTTGCTTCTATTTATTTGACAGCGCCCCGGTTATGACACCAGGAGCCTGTCGGTATTCTTAATGTTGATGATCTGTTCCCTGAAAATGTTCTCCATCACTGCTGCCACCGACCCCAGTAATACGGAATTCTGCTTCAGGTTGGACAGAGAAATCTCCGTTTTCTCCCTAAGCTGTGCCATACAGTAGGTGTTGATGGACTGCTGAATTGGAATGGTGATGAACTGTTTTGCTTCTGAAAACTTCCCTTCCAGGATGATCAGTTCCGGATTGAAGATCTGGATTAGCACCGCCAGCCCTTTTCCGAGGTTTTTTCCCACTTCTGAAAGCAGGTTGATGGCAAACTGGTCGCCCTTATTGGCCGCGTCGATGATCTTCTCGGGCTGGATGTTCTCCAGTTCCTCGGGAGGCAGCTGACTCAGGATAGAGCTTTCTCCCGCCTTCAGGCCTTCCTTCACCTCCCGGGAGAGGGCAAGTCCCGAAGCCACGGTTTCCAGGCAGCCCCTTTTACCGCAGTGGCAGAGGAGTCCGTCCTCCACCAGGGGGATATGTCCGAATTCTCCCGCAAAGCCCGAGGCCCCCTGCTGCATTTTTCCGTCTATGATGATCCCGAGGCCAACGCCCCAGTCCATTGATATTACCAGTACGTTCCTCTTCCTCCTGGCAAGCCCGAAACGGAATTCCGCAAGGCAGGCACTCTTGGCGTCGTTGAGGATATAGACCGGCTTCCCGAATTTCTTCCCCAGGATCTCCTGCAGGGATTCGGGTTCCTCTTCTGAAATGAAATAGGTGAAGTTCTTGCCCTGTTCCGCAGATACCAGCCCGGGCATACTTATGCCCACGCCCATCAGTTTACTGGTGTCAATGCCCGATTTCTCTATTATCCGCATCCCCTGCTTATAAAGCTCCTCTACCGAATTGGATTTATCGTCGATCTTGAAGGAAACATTCTCCTCCTTTATAATGGTGCGGTTATTATTGTCAAAGATGGCGAGCTGGAGTTTCGAACGTTCCAGCTGCATTCTCAGCACATAGAAGCTGTCTTCCTGCAGCCGGTAGAGGTCAGGTTTCCTTCCGCCCACCGATTTTCCCCGGCCCTCCTTTTTCACCAGGCCTTCATCCATCAGCTGCGAAAGCAGGCGGATAGAGGTGGGGGAGCTCACGTGGAACTGCTCGCAGATATCGGTGTTCGTCTTGGCGCCTTCGAAGAACAGG
>CBFGYW010000542.1:0-1568 GCA_965653085.1 uncultured Salinimicrobium sp. | reverse complement strand
ACAGGTAGTCGTCATCGCCGAAGCTGCCTCCGGTAAAGTAGATTGGGCGCTTCCACTCGTTGTTGGCGATGATGTCCAGCATCAGAAGCCTGTTCTTGTACAGGATATCCCCTTCCAAGTGGATGTCTATATGGTCCACGATCAGTTCGGCGTCTTCGGGTTCCACGATGCCGTATTTCAGGACGTTCTCCTTGTTCACAGGGATCCTGATATCCTTGGTGGGGAAGGTATTCACCCACTGCCCGCTCATCAGCTCTGCCTGCGTTCTCGGATCGTCACTCGCTATCCAGTTCATCCAGGTCTGGATGTTCATTGTATCGGAAGTGATGGGCTGATACCACACCGCATCGTTGGTGCCGTAGCTGTACTGATGATGCTCCAGCTGACTCGGGATAGGGTCGCTCTCCCAGGCTTTCCGCTTCATCTGGTCTATGTACCAGTCGGTAGCGAAGAGGCTGGTATTCACGATCCTCACGTCACGCCTGTATTCCTCTATCTGCTGTGCATACCAGAGGGCAAAGGTGTCGTTGTCTCCAATGGTAAACAGAATGGCATTCTGATCCAGGGAATCGAGATATTTTTTAGCCATTGCCAGTGCGGTATACTTATCAGAACGGTTGTGGTCGTCCCAGTTTTCCTTCGCCAGGATGGTAGGCACGGCGAGTAAACTCACCACGATCACCAGCGGTGCTGCAAATTTGGGGTTCAGGTACTTCTTCAGCATATCGAAGAGGGCATAGGCCCCTATCCCTATCCAGATGGCGAAGACGTAGAAGGATCCCACAAGGGCATAATCCCTTTCCCTGGGTTCAAAAGGCCTTTCGTTAAGGTAGATCTTCAGGGCGACTCCGGTAAAGAGGAAGAACACCAGCAGCACCCAGAAGTTCTTCTTGTCTCGGGAGAGCTGGAAGACCAGGCCGATGATCCCGAGGATCAGCGGAAGGAAGTAATAGGTGTTGCGCGCCTTGTTGTTCTTCACATCGCTGGGCAGGTTGTCCTGTGAGCCCAGCCGCGCCTCGTCTATGAATTCTATTCCGCTGAGCCAGTTTCCGTGCAGGTCATTGTATTTTCCCTGAACATCGTCTTGGCGGCCCACGAAATTCCACATAAAATAACGCCAATACATATAGCCAATCTGGTACTCCAGCAGGTACTCGATATTTGAAGCAAAAGAAGGTTTCTCCACATCAATGTATTCGCGGAACTGCCTGAGGAAGTTATCGTACTGCTCGTTGTCTATCTCTCCGGAATAATAGCTGCGCTTGAACTCATTCACAGCAGCTATCAGCTGCTCCTGCCCCTGATATTCGGGCTTTATGGTGAAGTCCAGCGGACCCGTGAAATCCATATAATTGGCAGCGTGCTCGGTGCTCCACATCCTGGGCAGGAAGGCCTTATGGGCATCGTCTGTATTCTGCTTTGCATTTTCGTAGTCGTTGACGATCACATATTCCCCCGCAGCCTCGTCCTTTTCGTACTTCGGCTTATCATCGGTATACGGATTCTCGGCATCCAGCCCACCATAGATCTCGGTGAACTGGGGGCCATAGAACAGATGGGTTTCCGGG
>CBFGYW010000541.1:0-1571 GCA_965653085.1 uncultured Salinimicrobium sp. | reverse complement strand
TTACAGTGGGTGCTGCAATAAGTGTGACAGGAACCCTTCAGGAAAGTCTCGGAAGTGGGCAGCGGGTGGAAATCCAGGCTTCTGCTGTGGAGATCCTGGGAGATGCCGATCCAGAGGAGGTGAAGTATACCATCCTATCCCCAAAACGCCACTCCCTGGAGAAACTTCGGGAGCAGGCACATTTACGCGTGCGCACCAACACCTTCAGTGCGGTGATGCGGGTGCGTTCCAAGCTGTCGTTTGCCATCCACAGTTATTTTCAGCAGAACAATTTCCATTACGTACATACCCCCATCATCACCGGTAGTGATGCCGAAGGAGCCGGGGAGATGTTCAAGGTTACCTCTTTCGACCTGGATAACATTCCCAGAAATGAGGATGGCAGTGTGAACTATAAGGAAGATTTCTTCGGAAAGGAAACCAACCTTACCGTATCAGGTCAGCTGGAAGGGGAAACTTATGCCTTGGGCCTGGGCCAGATCTATACCTTCGGACCAACCTTCAGGGCAGAGAATTCCAACACCTCCAGGCACCTGGCGGAATTCTGGATGATCGAGCCCGAGATGGCCTTCACCGATCTGATTGGCAATATGGACCTGGCCGAAGACTTTATAAAATATGTCCTGAAGTATGTCCTCGAACACTGCAAAGACGATCTGGCCTTCCTGGACGAGCGCCTTGCGAATGAGGACAAGGTGAAGCCCGAGGCCGAAAGGAGTCCGATGGGTCTTATAGAGAAGCTGAAGTTCGTCGTGGACAACAATTTCAAGAGGGTGAGCTACACCGAAGCCATAGACATCCTGAAGAACTCGAAACCCAACAAGAAAAAGAAATTCAACTATATCATCGAGGAATGGGGAGCCGACCTGCAGAGCGAGCACGAGCGCTTCCTGGTGGAGAAACACTTCGAATGCCCGGTGATCCTGTTCGATTATCCCGCCAACATCAAGGCCTTCTATATGCGCCTGAATGAGGACGGAAAGACCGTGAGGGCAATGGATATCCTCTTCCCCGGAATTGGAGAGATCGTGGGCGGATCGCAGAGGGAAGAGCGCCTGGACGTGCTGAAAAAGAAGATGCAGGCACTCGATATCGATGAAAAGGAACTCTGGTGGTACCTGGACACCCGTAGATTTGGTACCTGTGTCCATAGCGGATTCGGATTAGGTTTCGAGCGTCTGGTCCTCTTCACCACTGGGATGAGCAACATCCGCGACGTGATCCCTTACCCAAGGACACCCCTTAATGCCGAATTCTAAAACCCATTCATAAAGAACTCATAAAACAATCTTCATTCGATCTCCTTTGTTGATTGTTTTTTTTATTTTTATAGAAAGCCCAAACGTACATGCTAAAGCAGCAATTAAATTTCAAATTATCCCAAAAGCTCTCTCCGCAGCAGATTCAGCTTATGAAGCTGATCCAGTTGCCCACCCAGGCTTTTGAACAGCGTTTGAAGCAGGAGATGGAGGAAAATCCGGCCCTGGAAGGTGGAAAAGAGGAAAAGACGGAGTATGAGGATGACTTCAGTAATGAAGACTACAATGAAGATCCGGGAACCGAATCCATAG
>CBFGYW010000540.1:0-1572 GCA_965653085.1 uncultured Salinimicrobium sp. | reverse complement strand
CGGAAGAAATGGAGATGATAAGGCTGGCAAAGGAAAAGCTTCAGGCCCCGGAAGGTCTGAAAAGCTACTACAACCACCTTGACCAGAGCCTTCCCTACTGGAAGATCAAATTCGGGCTTGCTGCTATGGCAAAGTCTTCAGATGTTCAGAAAGAGGTAGGTGTGGAGCAGTAACATCACACAATTAAAATTTCCATAATAAACTGAAAGGCTTTTGATGGTAGGCGCAGGATTTTGTAAATTCAGGGATTCAACCGCCAAAACCTTTCAGCCATGCGCAAGGAAAATGAAAAATCGACGCCTGTGGAAACTCCTAAAGCAGAATTCAGAAATCACGTAAATCAGTCCACAGAGGAAAAGGATAAAAGCAGTAATGGGATAATTGCCATTGTTGTGGTCATTGCCATTATCATTATCGGACTTCTATTCTTTTCAGGTTTGTGGGCTTAATTCCTCAACAGGCTATTCTTTGAGTTTACTATTCCTTATATTGGAGTACTAAAACTATTGTTATGGCTGACACTTATTATGATCCCGCCGATCTTCGAAAATTTGGTTCTGTTACTGACTGGAGCGAAGGCCTGGGAGAGAAATTTTTCGAATACTACAATTCGGTTTTTGAGGAAGGAAAGCTGAGTGCTCGGGAGAAATCCCTCATCGCACTGGCGGTTTCCCACGCAGTCCAATGTCCCTATTGTATAGATGCCTACACCAGGGATGGCCTCCAGCGTGGGGTGGATAAGGAGGAAATGATGGAGGCGGTGCACGTAGCATCTGCCATCAAAGGAGGCGCGACCCTGGTTCACGGGGTTCAGATGATGAATAAATTTAACAAATTGAGCATGTAAACGGCTATATCCAGAGTTTCTGAAGCTTTGGAAAAGAAAGCTGCCTTAATCCAGATCCTATGTCCACTTCCCTGAAGTTTCGAAAAGATCCGCTATCCCATCCGGAAAAACAGCTGGAATGGCTGAGCAAAGGAATTTTTGCCGAGGGGGGAATGTCCTTGTTTAAGGACAAACTGCGAGCGGCAGGAGTGGATTCGCTGAAACCACAAAAACTGGAGGTCCTGCAGATGAACTTGGGCTATATGTGCAATCAGACCTGTTCGCACTGCCACGTGGATGCAGGCCCCGACCGGAAGGAGGTAATGAGCCGGGACACCATGCAGGAGTGCCTTCGGGCTTTAAAGGATTCTGGTATCCACACCCTGGATCTTACCGGTGGAGCTCCAGAGATGAATCCCCACTTTCGCTGGTTTATATCTGAAGCCAGCAAACTGGGCGTACAGGATATAATCGTCCGCTCCAATCTTACTATCCTGAATGCTAACAGGAAATATCACGATCTTCCGGAATTTTTCAGGGAGCATCGAATCCATATAATTTCCTCCCTTCCCTTTTACAGGAAAGAAAAGACAGATCGCCAACGAGGCACAGGTGTTTTCGACAGGTCCATCAAGGCCCTGAAGGATTTGAATCTTGTTGGTTATGGGATAGAGTCCTCCGGTTTGATGCTCGACCTCGTCTATAACCCTGCCGGGGCTTTTTTACCCACAGGCCAGGACGCCCTG
>CBFGYW010000539.1:0-1573 GCA_965653085.1 uncultured Salinimicrobium sp. | reverse complement strand
AACCAACGGAAGCGCAGGTGTCATTCCTGCAGTTCTGATGTATTACCTTACCATCGAAAACCACGACGCAGGATTTGAGAAAATTAAGCAGTTCCTGCTGGTGGCCGGGGAGATTGGTAGTCTGTTCAAAAAGGGCGCCACCATTTCCGCTGCCATGGGCGGTTGTCAGGAAGAGATAGGGGTATCCTCCTCCATGGCAGCCGGAGCCTTATGTGAAGTGATGGGTGGCACTCCCGCGCAGGTGATGATGGCCAGCGAAATCGCTATGGGACACCATCTGGGCCTCACCTGTGACCCTATTGGCGGACTTGTCCAAATCCCCTGCATCGAAAGGAATTCTATGGGTGCCATTAAAGCAATCAACGCCGCAGAACTTGCTCTGGATAGCGATGGAAGCCACGCCAAGATCTCTCTCGACAATGTGATAAACACTATGTGGGAAACGGCAAAAGACATGAACTCCAAATACAAGGAAACTTCCGAAGGAGGACTTGCCGTACAGGTGAGTCTGAGTGATTGCTAATCTTTCCCTGGAAAAGAAAAGATTCCAGAAGGGATTTTCTGCTTAAGACAGCAGCTTTTTCAGCAATACGATCTGTCCCAGATGATAGGCATCGTGTTGCAGGATTCCATGTATGTAATAGTAAAAAGTGGTTTTATCTTTACCAGTTCCTGCCTTTTCCAGATCCTCTTCCCGAAAATCTTTTAGAGTCCTTATCCACTCTTCCTGTGAAACCTTTAACTCCGCCAGGTCTCTCTGCCAGGCTTCATCTGAAGGGTCTTCTATGGGAAGAATGAAGTTATGTTCAGGAGCGGGAATAAAATTACCTCTGATTCGATCCAGAATATTTTTTCGCCAGCTGGTAAGATGGTTCACAACCTCCCAGATCGTGTTCCGCCCCTCCGCAATTCTTTTGGATGCCAGGGAAGCGTCAATGCCTTCAAGGCTTGACATTATATTAACGTCAAGCCAGGGATCTCCGTCAAAGAGGTCCCTGAAAAGCAGTTCCAAACGTTTTGTCTCCTTCATTTGATCTTTTTTTATATTTCCTGTTCTTCAAGATAAGGCTGCAGGACCTGCTTCCAGATCGCATATCCCTGCTCATTCATATGCAGGCCATCTTTTACAAAAAGTTCATCTCTTACCAGGCCATCCTTGTTCAGCATCGGATTCCAGACGTCAACAAATTCCGTTAACTCCGTTGCTTCTGCATACTCCTTCAGCTTGTTATTAAAGTTTGCATAGGTAGCCTTGAGATACCAGTTTTTCAGGCTGGGCTTGGGAGAAATAAAATAAACCCTTGCCTTCGGAAGCTTTTCCCGTATTTCCTTCCGTAACTGTTTCGCCTCATTCAGGATAGAATCTACGGATTCCCCCTTCGCCAGATCATTATCCCCTTCGTAAATGAATATTTTTGAAGGCTGGTATGGATAAATCACCCTGTCTGAATACTGAAGAAGGTCAGAGAACTCAGATCCTCCGAATCCTCTGTTCAGGACCCGGTGGTCCGGAAATGCCTTCTGCAGGTCCTTCCACAACGCAATCGAAGAGCTGCCAGTAAAGAGGATCACT
>CBFGYW010000538.1:0-1587 GCA_965653085.1 uncultured Salinimicrobium sp. | reverse complement strand
AAACCGGTATTCGCGGCAGCTGGTTCATAAATGGCGCGCCGAGGAGCAGGCCATCCTTGTGGGCACAAACACGGCGGTTTCAGATAATCCCAGCCTTAACACCCGGAGCTGGCACGGGCCAGATCCTGTAAGGGTGGTGCTGGACAGGCAGCTAAGGATTCCGCAGGATTCGGTTTTATTTGATAAGAAGATAGGAACCATTGTCATCACCGACAGCATAAATAAATCAAGGGTGGATGAACGGAATCTCTCTTTCGAAAATATTGATTTTGAAGCTGATCTGGCTGCCCAAGTTGCTGGAATTCTTTATAAAAATGACCTTCAGTCGGTAATAATCGAGGGAGGCAGAAAAACCCTGCAGACATTCATTGATGCTGATCTGTGGGATGAAGCGAGGATTTTTAAAGGCAGGCAGCATTTTGGTGCGGGTACTGCGGCACCAAAGATTTCAGGAAAAATGTTTGCTGAAACAACCATTGAGGATGACAGTTTAAAAATTTTCAGGAATGATCAGAGCGATAATATTTGATTTTGGAGACGTTTTCATAAACCTCGACAAGCCGGCCACCCTTCGGGAGCTGGAGAAGTGGAATGTGAAAGATTTTTCGGAAAGGCTGTCTGAAATAAATCAGGAGTATGAGAAGGGGCTGATTTCTTCCGAGGATTTCATCTCCAGTTTCCAGGAGCACTATTCCCATTTAAAGGATTCCGATATCACCAATTCCTGGAACGCGATGCTGCTGGACTTTCCGGAATACCGGCTCGATTTCCTGAAGAAACTTTCAGAAGAGAATAAGTACAAGCTGATCCTGCTTAGCAACACCAATGATATCCACATAGACTGGGTGAAGGAGAACATTCCTCATTTTGAGGAATTCAGGAACTGTTTTGATGCTTTCTACCTTTCGCAGCAGATCAACCTCAGAAAACCTGATGCCTCGATTTTCGAATTCGTGCTGAAAGAAAACCGGCTCGAGTCGCAGGAAGTGCTTTTTATTGATGACACCAAGGAGAACACCGATGCTGCCGCTGCCCTGGGGATCCACACCTGGAACATCGATCCCGCTACGGAAGATGTTGTTGACCTGTTCACGGTGAAAAAGGAGCTGTTTTGATCTTCCTGCTGCTCAGTATTCTTTCCTCCAGCCTGATCTTCGTGATCTTCAAGCTGTATAACAGGTATGGGGTCAATACCCTGCAGGCCATCATCATCAATTATTTTGTCGCCTGCTCGGTTGGTTTTTTAATCGACAGCCAACAGGTGGACCTGGCAAGAATTCCCGGCGAAGCCTGGTTTCCAGGGACGCTGCTGCTTGGTTTTCTTTTCATAGGAGTATTTTATCTGGCTGCACTGACAACCCAGAGAAACGGACTATCGGTGGTTTCTGTTGCCTCAAAGATGTCCTTGGCCATCCCGGTGCTCTTCGGTATCTTTTTCTTCAGAGAATCGGCAGGCGTGGTGAAGGTTCTGGGAATTTTACTCGCCCTTGCTGCGGTTTTCCTTACTTCCATTAAGAAAAAAGAGGCCATTGACATAGAGAGGAAGCACCTGCTTTTCCCTCTACTGGTATTCCTCGGAAGCGGGAT
>CBFGYW010000537.1:0-1618 GCA_965653085.1 uncultured Salinimicrobium sp. | reverse complement strand
CTCAGAAATGCCGCCACAGGAAGGAGTTAGCCTTTCCGAAGAAGACGGGAACAAGATCATGCACGTGTCGCTTCCCATCAGCAAGGACAATATTCTGATGGGCAGTGATACCGGCGGAGAATGGGCTCCAGGCCTGATTGTGGGAAACAATATTTCCCTTTCCATAAATGCCGATACCAAAGAGGATGCCGACAGATTCTTCGATCTGCTTTCTGATGGAGGGAAGGTGAAGATGCCAATGGACCAGACCTTCTGGGGAGATTACTTTGGGATGTGTACCGACAGATTCGGGATCAACTGGATGGTGAGTATGGGAGGATCAAAGGAAAGTGCTGAATAATCTATGGAACAATTACAGGCAAAAGCCTCTATTCAGATACTAAAACCTATAGCCGAGGTATTCGAAGCCATAGTAGATCCCGAAAGGATGACGAATTATTTCATTTCGACAAGTTCTGGAAGGATGGAGAAGGGGAAGACCCTCATCTGGGGATTCCCGGAGTTTCCTGACACCTTTCCGGTTGAAGTGACGGAAGTAAAGGAGCCGAATTACGTTTCCTTTTTATGGGAAGGCGCTACCGGAAAAAAGCTGCTGGTGGAGATCAATCTGAAGGAGATGAAGGGCAACAGCACGCTGGTGAAGGTAACGGAAGGCCATATGGACAATGATCCCGCCGGCCTCGCCTGGTTTGGAGGGAATACAGAGGGCTGGGCTAATTTTCTGGCCTGTATGAAGGCTTATCTTGAGTATGGGATCAATTTGAGGAAAGGGGTGTTTGATTTTATGAAGGAACAGTAGGTTTTTCTCGTTTCCACAATGCAGCTTCGGTGTTCATTTTGAACTGAACACTTAAACCTTGAACAAGTCGTTACCTGTCCGTACAGGGGTTCTGAATTGAAGTATTCGAAAGAAAATAACTTAAACAAAAAACCCGCTTCGAATGAAGCGGGTTTTTATAATCTGTGAGGTGGGGGATTACATCATTCCTGGCATTCCACCGCCCATTCCGCCTGGCATACCGCCACCGGCGTTTTCTTCTTTGATATCGGTTAATGCACACTCGGTAGTAAGGATCATTCCGGCTACAGAAGCTGCATTTTCCAAAGCTACTCTGGTCACTTTCTTAGGATCGATGATTCCGGCAGTCAGCATATCTACATAGGAGTCAGATTTTGCATCATATCCATAGTCACCTTTTCCTTCAAGAACTTTGTTGATAACTACAGAGCCTTCGCCACCGGCGTTCTCAACGATAGTTCTAAGCGGAGCTTCGATAGCACGGTTCACGATCTGGATACCGGTAGCCTCATCAGCATTGGTAGCTTTAAGGTCTGCCAGTACGGTTTTAGCACGTACAAGGGCTACACCACCACCTGCAACGATACCTTCTTCCACAGCGGCTCTAGTGGCGTGTAGGGCATCGTCAACGCGGTCTTTCTTCTCTTTCATCTCTACTTCTGAAGCAGCACCTACATAAAGTACAGCAACCCCTCCGGCAAGTTTAGCCAGACGCTCCTGAAGTTTTTCTCTGTCATAGTCAGAGGTAGTGCTCTCGATCTGAGATTTGATCTGGTTCACGCGGTTCTTGATCATATCGTTGTCTCCGGAACCGTTTAC
>CBFGYW010000536.1:0-1619 GCA_965653085.1 uncultured Salinimicrobium sp. | reverse complement strand
CCTCCATCACAATGGATCCGTTCTCTGCGATGAAGATGAGTTCCTCCTCCACTTCCTTCAGCTTATTTACAAGACTGTAGTACTGCCTTCCGCTGGCAACTGCTACTTTTAATCCGTAAGACTTTAGCTCTCTAACCAGGATAAAGAATTTGGGGTCAAGGCCTCCCCTGCTGTCCAGGAGGGTGCCATCCATATCGGTAACTACGAGTTTTACTTTGGAAAGGTCCATAGATTTTTGTTTAGGGCAAACTTAAGGATTCCTGAATTATTGGGCACTGCTTATATCACTGCCAGGAAAACGGCATAAGTGACGGTTCCGGCCAGGAAGGCAAAGAAATTGCTTTCCCTTTCCCTCGGAAGCTCCTCCTTCATCACGTTCATGATTATTCCTCCTGCAATAAAGGAAAATATTAAACCCAGAATTCCTCTGGGTATCTGAACGACCAGGGACAAAACCCATCCCAATACTACTGAAAACACAAGGATCCACCGGCCCTTCCTGTTGTATTCCTCTCGGAAATGGTCACTGAGGCCGTGGTCGGTGACCATGAAATGGAAGGCCATGGCCACACAGTAAAGCAGAAGACTTTCCAGGGACTGTTTTTCCTGTTCCAGGATCAGGTAGCCGATAACACCATTATAGACAGCAAAGGCTCCCAGATGTATCCAGAAGATTCCCTCCACCTTTTCCTCCTGTCCATCTTTCGGTGGCCGACGCGATTTCGTGGATTTTGCTGCCCAATTCTCGAGGCCGTAGAAAAATACCAGCCCTAACAGCGCCACAAGGAAAATGGTATGGCCTTCAAATAAGGGAATGCTTAAATGCTCCCCTTCCCCCTCGAGGTGTTCCTGAGCCTCCCTTAGTTCGGGCAGGGCTTCGATGAAGATGTAGCTCACCGAAATTCCTCCTGCGAAGGATAACCATTTACTTCTTGGTATCTGCGACAGGTGGAGTTTGTGAATGAAAAGGTGGGTTCCCACAAGTATCAGAATGCCCAGGAAGGAGATGAGGATCATTAAATGTTGTTTTAAGTTCTTTTCTGAAGATCAGGCGAAGCAGTAGCTTATTTTATCTGTTGCCTTTCATTATCGGTAACTGTATTCTCATCTACTGAATTTACATGCTGATTACTCAGCTGTGCCTTGAACTCATTGATGATTCCGCCCTTCAGAAGTATCTCGATCTGCCTTTCACTCAGGGAATGTTTTGTAAAGAATTCTATACTGGACCCGTTCTCTTTCTTCACCAGCACCTTAATATCCCTCCGGTTTTTTACATCTTCCCTGAGGTTGGAAAAACTCACCACATCCCCCTGTTCTATTTTATCCAGGTCTGCGATATCCTGAAATTCCAAAGGCAGGATCCCGAAGTTGACAAGATTCTGCCAGGCGATCCTGGCGTAGGACATCGCGATGACGGCCACCTGCCC
The DNA here is from genome assembly GCA_965653085.1 of uncultured Salinimicrobium sp. GTDB lineage: Bacteria > Bacteroidota > Bacteroidia > Flavobacteriales > Flavobacteriaceae > Salinimicrobium. Next base: position 189 of record CBFGYW010000536.1, on the reverse strand, counting down.
CAGGTATTTGGGAGCCAGGGCAGCGTGTTCCCGGCTGGAGCCCTGGGCATAGTTCTCACGGGCCACCACTATGTGGCCTCCGGATTCTTCTTTTGCCTTCAGGGCCCTGTCATAGAATTCATGATCTATTACGGAATAGGAAAATTTGCTTATCTCCGGCAGGTTGCTTCTGTAAGGCAGTACCTCTGC
>CBFGYW010000535.1:0-1635 GCA_965653085.1 uncultured Salinimicrobium sp. | reverse complement strand
GGATAACCGAACTGCTTACAACCAGTGGGCAAAGTCCTACGACCAGATGAAGAACTTCGGAGTCCTTCCGGTAGAGACCCACACTATCATACAGTAGACCCCTATCATTAAGGTAAGGCCAATCAATACTGTTATTGCATACATCCCCAGGGCTGCGAAGAGGTCGGCGCTGGGGGCTTCCACTACCAGGGCCGCCAGCAGGGCAAATACGCCATAGGGGGCGGCAAGCATTATTATATCTATCAGTTTCAGGATAACCTCATTAAAACCGTCAAAAAAGGCTTTTACGGGCCTTGCAGTTTCTTCCGGGATCAGGATCAGCCCGATTCCGAAGAAGATGGCAAAGAAAATGATCTGTAACATGTTTGAGTTGTCACTGGCAGCGGCAAAGATGTTGCTGGGCACAATGTCTTCCAGCGCCTGCAGGGGCCCGGATTCCTTTTGTTTATTGGCATCGGCAATCCTGGTGGAGGCGTCGCCTTCATAACTCGCCAGCAGTTCGCTTCTGGTGTCTTCAGAAATGGTTTCCCCCGGTTTGATCAGGTTCACCAGCACCAGTCCGATGCTCACAGCTATCACTGTGGTAAGCACATAGGTGATGATGGTCCTTGCCCCCATTTTAGAGAGCTTGGAGATGTCCTTCAGGTCTGAGATCCCTTTTATCAGGGATGCCAGGATCAGGGGCACTGCAATAAGTTTTAAGGCATTGATGAAGATGTTTCCGAAGGGTTTGATCCAGTCGGAAATAAAATCATCTCCCCAAGTGAAATTGGTCATCAGGAGGGCGAAGATCACCCCGGCTGCCATTCCTATGAGTATCTGCCAGTGCAGTGCAAGTTTTTTCATGTAATTCTGAATTATATTTTAGATGTCTTGTTCAGGAGGAAATAATCGGCCAGCACGAGTGCTGCCATGGCCTCTACGATGGGAACAGCCCTTGGTACCACGCAAGGATCGTGTCTCCCCTTGCCCTGCATCTCCAGGCTCTCGCCTTTTGAATTGATGGTCTGCTGTTTCTGCATAATGGTGGCAACGGGTTTGAAGGCTACCCTGAAATAGATGTCCATCCCGTTGGAGATGCCGCCCTGAATGCCGCCACTGTTGTTGGTCTGGGTGCTGCCGTCGGGATTGAAGAGGTCGTTGTGCTGGCTGCCTTTTAAGGCGGTGCCGCCGAAACCGCTTCCGTATTCAAATCCCTTTACCGTATTAATGGAAAGCATCGCCTTCCCCAGTTCGGCGTGAAGCTTGTCAAAGACAGGCTCTCCCAGACCGATGGGAACATTCTGGATGACGCATTCCACGACCCCACCTACCGTATCGCCCTGGGACCTTATGTCCTTTATATAGGCCTCCATTTCGGCAGCAATAGCTGGATCGGGGCATCTCACCGGGTTGCTTTCTATCAGGCTGAAATCGACCTCCTGATAGGGTTTCTGCAGGCTTATTTCTCCCACCGAGGCGGTATAGGCTGTGATTTTTATTTCAGAAAGCAGCTGCCTGGCAATGGCCCCGGCCACTACCCTGCAGGCGGTTTCCCTTGCCGAAGACCTCCCGCCTCCCCTATGGTCCCGGAAGCCGTACTTCTGGTCATAGGTATAGTCGGCGTGCGAGGGGCGATAGGTGTCCTCGTTATGC
>CBFGYW010000534.1:0-1635 GCA_965653085.1 uncultured Salinimicrobium sp. | reverse complement strand
GTGCTGAAGAGGGCGTAAAAGACGTTACAGATAATATTTAGTACCGCGAACCGCTTGTAAGGGATCGCGAAACGCAGTATCTTTTTGAAATAGTTCATCTAGAGGGCACTATGCCAAATTTAATTCAGATTTTATTCGATTTACCTTCTCCAGAAGTTCTCCATTCACTTTCTCATAGTTCTCTATGGAGTCCAGGTGGGTATTGACGCTGATGTAGAATTTGATCTTGGGTTCAGTTCCGCTGGGCCTTGCTGCCACTTTTGTTCCATTTTCGGTGTAATAGATGAGGACGTTTGATTTTGGCACATCGAGAGCTTCTCCAGCGTTGGAAAGGTCTTCATCGTTCCAGGAGACGGAACTGGAGTTGTAGGCCAGGGAGCTTTGGTAATCCTCTATCAGGACCACTTTCTCGCCTATGATCTCCTTTAACGGGTTTTCCCGAAGGTTTGACATCATGGTTTTAATCTGGGCTGCGCCATCTATTCCTTTTTTCACCATAGAGATAAGCTCCTCTCTATAGAGGCCGTATTTCTGGTAGAGTTCCAGGAGTTTCTGATAGAATGAACTGCCGTTGGCTTTCATCTGGGCTGCTATTTCGCAGGCCAGGAGGGTAGCGGTTACAGCGTCTTTATCTCGCACGAAGTCACCTACCATAAATCCGAAGCTTTCCTCTCCGCCACCAATGAATTCAAGCTCCTCGTGGTCCTTGATCATTTTGGCTATCCATTTGAAGCCGGTTAGGCCTTCCTTGTATTCCACGCCGTAGTCTTCCACAACTACCTTAATAAGGGGAGTCGAAACTATGGTGGAGCCTACGAATTGTTTTCCGTTGATGCGGCCCTGCTTTTTCCACTGTTCCAGAAGGAACCAGGTCATCACCAGCATTGTCTGGTTTCCATTGAGAAGGACCATCTTTCCGTCCAGATCCCTTACTGCAACCCCCAGACGGTCACAATCGGGGTCTGTTCCTATTACAATATCGGCATTCTTTTCCTCAGCAAGCTCCAGCGCCATTTCAAGGGCTTCTGGCTCTTCAGGATTTGGAGATTTTACCGTGGGGAAATTTCCATTTGGCTTCTCCTGTTCTTTTACAACGTGCAGATTTGAATATCCTGCCTTCTCCAGAACCTTTGGGATCATGGTGATGGATGTGCCGTGAAGGGAAGTGAAAACGATCTCCAGGTCTTCCTTTGCGGTTGCAGGGGTGTCAAAACTTCCATTCTGTACGGAGGCATTGGCAAAAGCCTCATCCACGATCTGGTCGATATATTCTATGTAATCTTTTTTAGATTCAAAATTGATGTCGGCATACTCAAGGCTGTTGATCTCTTCAATAATCTCGCCATCCTGTGGGGGCACGAGCTGTCCGCCGTCCTGCCAGTATACCTTGTATCCATTGTATTCGGGAGGGTTATGGCTGGCTGTCAGGACAATTCCGCACTGGCAGTCCAGGTATTTGACTGCAAAGGAAAGTTCGGGAGTAGGCCTTAATTCTGAAAAAAGATAGACCTTGATCTCATTGGCAGAAAATACATCTGCCACAACCTGTGCCAGTTCCTTGCTGTTGTTTCGGCAGTCGTATGCTATTACCACCTTGGGTTCGCGATTCGGGAACTTTCGTTTCAGGTAATTTGA
>CBFGYW010000533.1:0-1642 GCA_965653085.1 uncultured Salinimicrobium sp. | reverse complement strand
AGAAACTTGCCAAGGAATATTCCGGATATAAATTATACGGTGCCAAAGGGCTGGTGCTGATGGGCAGGAACTTCTATCAGCTGAAGGATGCTTATCAGGCTACGTATATTCTTGAGAATGTGATCAAGAATTTCCCTCAGTATCCCGAAGTGGTTCAGGAGGCTCAGACGGAGCTTTCAAGAATAAAGGCAGAAGAGGCCAAGACCAACGCATCAGTAGAAACAAATAATTAATCCCCCCGTTAATTGTGAAAAATCAACAAAAGTCATTTCCTATGCGAATAATAAGGAATAGCATCATATTAGGGGTCCTGTTCATTTCAGGTTCCGCGGTATCCCAGGATATTGGAAGCGAAACGGTGGAAGTGGTAAAACCCTATACCCCCAGCGTGAACGACGCCTATAAGATCAAGGAAGTTCCAAAGATCGGGGACTCCATCAGCCTTGAGAAAAAGCCGGTGGTCTACAGTATATTCTCTGTGCCTGTTGCCTCTACCTTCACTCCGGAAAAAGGGAGGGCCACCAACCTGGAGCGGGCAAAGCCGGTGAAGATCTACGATAACTACGCTACGCTGGGCTTCGGAAGCTTTACCAGCGTCCTGGCTGAATTCTACAGTAATCTGGAGATTAGCAGGTCAGACAACTTCGGAATCTTCCTTACACACAATTCAGCACAGGGAGGTATCGATGATATCTACGTGGACGACAAATATTACGATACGGAACTAAATCTGAACTATTCTTCCAGGCAAAGAAGAATGAACTGGAACATGGATTTCGGGGCAGAACACAGGTTGTCCAACTGGTATGGCGTAGGAGAGGAGTTCAGGTCCCTGATGCCACCAGATACTGAACTGCAGCAGAATTACTACAGCGTCTATCTGGGAGGAGAAATCAACATGGATGAATCTTTCTTCGACAGGGCAGAGGCAAAATATCGCTTTTTCGGCGATTCCTATGGCTCTGCAGAGCATAGATTTACCATAAAGCCAACTCTTGAACTCCCAATTGCAGGTGAACTCTTCACAACAAATCTGATATTTGATTACGTAGGCGGAAGCTTTGACAAAAAACTTCTTTCGGCAGAAGGGATCAACTATGGCTTCATGAATGCAGGATTAAGCTCCTCTCTTCTGGTCCTCAGAGACGATCTCACTTTAAATCTGGGAGCTGCCATCTACTACAGCCAGGACATAGAAAACAGCGATGGAAACATTTATGTATATCCTCAGGTAACGGCCAGCTATCGTATGGCGGGAGAGTATTTTATAGCCTATGCCGGGCTCGAAGGGGAATTAAATCAGAATTCATATTACGAATTGGCAGAGATGAATCCTTTTATTTCTCCCACCCTGGAAATCCGACCCACAGATGAACAATATGATGCTTATGTGGGGGCAAAGGGGAAACTCTCAAATTCTGTAGGTTATAATATCAGGGCGAGTTATGCTGTGGAGGATTACAAGCCATTGTTCGTTTCAAATGCAACAGGAAACATCAGCAATGACGAAGAGTACACCTATGGAAATTCGTTTGCCGTGATGTACGACAAGGTGAAAACTGTTTCAGCCTTTGGGGAATTGAGTTTTGATGTAAACCGCAATTTCAATCTTAGGCTTAATGGAGAAGTTTTTTCCTATAGC
>CBFGYW010000532.1:0-1645 GCA_965653085.1 uncultured Salinimicrobium sp. | reverse complement strand
CGCCAATGGTTTTGACAAAGTTGGCGCGAATATCAGGACCACTTCTGTCTGGTCTTCTATATCCTGTGGAGATCGGCCGGGCCAGTCGGTAAAAACTATTTGCTGATTTTCCCCAATATCAGGGATGGCATCAACAGGTACCGGATCACTGGGAAGAAACCCTGTGTTCCAGTCAAAGGGTGCGGTAACAAGCCCCCAGGCTGTCATCGCTACTAACAATATGACTGTTACCAGCCTATTATGTAAAAAGTATTTAATTATTCTATTGAACATTATTTTGATTATTTACAATTTGGATCATAAATGAATTTTCCGGCCCGCCATAAAGTCCTGAGACTGTACAGAAGCCGTTATCTATGAGAATTGTAAAAGATCAAATAAGGAAGACCTGGTCGAGGATCTGAATATCTGTGACCAGAATAGGCGGAGTGTAATGTTTAAACGGCACCACCTGCTGTGGCAGCCCTTCAAACAGATTAAGATAAGAGTAGGTAAAGCTGTTGAGGAACAGCTGTTGATCAAAACTGAGGGAATCAAAGGAGACTTTTAACTCGTCCTGCCCTTCCACCGCAGTGGTCTGATCGCTGCAGCACGGATCCACTTCAAGGGAGCAGCTATCACTGTCAGAATGGGAGTGCATTTCCATGCCACAGCTTTCCGCTTCCGAGAAAATCGCAAGATCCATCAGCATTTTTCCACAGAAGTGCTTATCAACTGTAAAAGACGTAGTTGAAGCCAACACAAGAATAGCCATGCTAAAAGAAACAATATTGCGGAATGCTGCTTTCATTGTCGACAAAATTACGACTTTTTTTATTTTTCTGGAGACTGAGGTTTATACTTTCATAGGAAATAGTTTCAACTTTTGGGAATTCAGCGGAAACAGCAGCCAAATTTATTATTTTTTTAAGGCAGGGCCCTTTCTTGAATCTCTAATTTTATAATCCCCCTAACTTTTCACTCTTTGATTTTTAAAAATGAAACATAAACAAAAGATTCTTCTATGGGTATTTATTCTGTCGGGGCTGTTCTTCGGAAATAAGATGTCTGCCCAGAACGACACAGTGCAATACCATATTACGATTGATCAGGAAATGGTGCGGATAGCAGGGGAAGAGAAAATGGGGATGACCATCAATGGCAGTATTCCCGGTCCCACGCTTCGTTTTACCAAGGGAGACTATGCAATGATCCACGTTACAAACAAAATGGATGTGGAAACCTCCATTCACTGGCACGGGATCCTGTTGCCTAACTTTTTTGATGGGGTGCCTTACCTTACCACTCCTCCCATAGAGCCCGGAGAAAGCTTCACCTATGAATTCGAACTTATACAGGCCGGCACTTACTGGTACCATTCCCACACGAGGTTGCAGGAACAGGACGGGGTTTTTGGCTCAATAGTGATCGAGGATCCCGAGGAATACCAGGAATATGACCGCGATTTGGTGCTGGTTGTTTCCGACTGGACCTTTGAAGATCCCAAAGATGTATTAAGAACCCTGAAGAGGGGGCTTGAATGGTATGGGATCAAGAAAAATACCGTGGCCCCACTTAGCCGTGTTATTTCCCGTGGAGCCTTAGGGGCACAGCTGAATTTCTGGAAACAACGCATGGAAGGCATGGATATTTCAGATGTTTATTA
>CBFGYW010000531.1:0-1652 GCA_965653085.1 uncultured Salinimicrobium sp. | reverse complement strand
CGGATGTGGAGTGCTGGGATCCATTTCAGTGGAATTGGCATTCTTAAGCTTCAGCACATTTCTGGCGTACTCGATCACCGCCATCTGCATTCCCAGACAGATTCCCAGGAAAGGCAGGTTGTGTTCCCGTGCATAGCGCACGGCATCTATTTTACCTTCAATCCCGCGTTCGCCAAATCCCGGAGCAACAAGAACACCATCCAGATTGGCAATTTTGTTTTCTATGGTCGCTTCATTGATAAATTCGGAATGGATGCTTACCACATTTACCTTAACCTCGTTCTTCGCTCCCGCGTGGATAAAGGCCTCGAGAATGGATTTATAGGAATCCTGAAGTTCCACGTACTTTCCTATCAGGCCGATGGTAACTTCGTGTTTCGGATTCTTATGTCTTTTCAGGAATTCATTCCAGTTGGCCAGATCTGGAGTAGAGTCATCAGGGAGATTCAATTTTTTAAGAGTAACGGTATCCAGCCCTTCCTTCAGCATCATATTCGGCACATCGTAAATGGTCGAAGCATCGATGGACTGAATTACAGCCTCCTGCTTTACGTTGCAGAAGAGAGCCAGTTTCCTGCGGATATCATCGCCCAGCTCATGTTCAGTTCTGCAGACAAGGATATCAGCCTTTATTCCGCTTTCCATCAGCATTTTGATGCTGTGCTGGCTTGGTTTTGTTTTAAGCTCCCCTGCTGCCGAAAGGTAGGGCACCAGGGTCAGATGAATTACCAGCGCATTTTCGTCCCCTAATTCCCATTTCAGCTGCCGTACAGCCTCGATATAGGGCAGGGATTCAATATCCCCTACAGTTCCCCCTATTTCTGTTATAACGATGTCAAACTCTCCGGTTTTTCCGAAGATCTGTACTCGTTCCTTTATCTCATTGGTGATGTGTGGAACCACCTGAACAGTTTTTCCAAGAAATTCACCCCTTCTTTCCTTTTCTATAACGCTCTGGTAGATCCTCCCAGTGGTGACGTTATTGGCCTGGGACGTATTCACATTGAGGAAACGCTCATAATGCCCAAGGTCAAGATCTGTTTCTGCACCGTCCTCAGTCACAAAACATTCCCCGTGCTCGTAAGGGTTTAAGGTTCCCGGATCCACATTGATGTAGGGGTCCAGTTTCTGAATAGTGGTCTTGTACCCGCGGGCTTGCAGCAATTTTGCCAGGGACGCAGCGATGATACCCTTTCCCAAAGAAGAGGAAACACCGCCGGTGACAAAAATATACTTGGTTTCGGCCATTTTAAAAGGATGTTAGGTGCGTTGTTTATTCAGGGCGCTAAAATACAAAGAAGAAAAGAAAAAGAAGCCATCTTTCCCCCTTTATGTTGGGAAGATATTAAGACAATCGAGAGGGCGGTAAGTGGGCCTGATTCCGGTAATTTCTTTAATTATTTCGGGTACCGCTGCCGAATGGTTCTCAGGATCTGCTCCATTCCGTTAAGTTTTAACTCATATACCTGCTCCATCTGCCTTCCCAACTTACCCGCCGGAAAACCTTTCTGCCGGTACCAGATGATATAGTATTCCGGCAGCTCTGAAAGAAAGCGGCCTTCATATTTTCCAAAGGGCATCCTGGCTCTGGCCAGGTCAAGAAGTTCCTTATGATCAGGTTGAATTTCCATCGATGCAAATATCTTATAAAA
>CBFGYW010000530.1:0-1655 GCA_965653085.1 uncultured Salinimicrobium sp. | reverse complement strand
CGCGCTGGGTGTCGTCACCATCGTCAATATTGTCGAGAAATTCAACATCGCCATTGGCATAGACCCTGTCATAGTCAGTTTGGTAGAACCTCTGGATGCGGAAAACCCGTAGACCTTTACAGATGACGTCCTTGGCGCCAGAGGGGTATTCCTTTACTATTGCCGTAAGCTCCACTTCGGTTCCAAATTCCATGCGGCTATCGATGTAAGCGGGAATTCCGAAGGTAAAGCCAGTTGCTTCACAGTCGTCGATCAATTGCCTGTAGCGGTCTTCGTAGATGTGCAGGGGAAGATTTTCTCCAGGGAAGACAACGCTTTGTAATGGAAACAAGGCAAGTTTTGAAACCATGGCAACTTTTTTTTGAAAGTACAACATTCTTTATTTCTGCTGTTTGGCTTTTAGAGAATTTTAAAAATGTTTTAGGGTTTTTTTGGGCAGCAGCGGTGAGTGTTTTGGCAGCCACGAATTCACAAATTATATTTTAATGCAAGAGCAGGTTCTGCTCAGAGCCAGATATTCCAATCTTTCTTTTAATAATCCTCTGATTGAGGGGATTTTTAAGATTTCTACTTTATTTTTGTGGTCCATAAAAGTTTACAGAATGACAAATAAAGACTTATTGAACATTGCGCAGGAGTATGGCAGCCCCGTTTATGTCTATGATGCCGAGAAGATCATATTTCAGTACAACCGCCTGAAGAGTGCCTTTCAGGGGATAGAGAACCTGAAAATCAACTATGCGGTAAAAGCGCTTTCCAATATATCAATCCTTAAGTTGTTCAATAAGCTAGGGGCAGGCCTTGATACGGTATCAATTCAGGAGGTGCAGCTCGGTCTGGCGGCGGGAGTGGATCCTTCCCGGATAATCTATACTCCTAACGGAGTTTCTCTTGAAGAAATTGAGGAAGTGACAAAACTGGGCCCACAGATAAACATTGATAATCTTTCCATCCTGGAGCAGTTCGGGACTAAACATCCGGAAGTGCCTGTTTGCATCAGGATCAATCCACATATCATGGCTGGCGGGAATACCAATATTTCAGTAGGACATGTGGACTCCAAGTTTGGAATTTCAATTCATCAGATGCCCCACCTTCTCAGGATTGTGGAGAATACAGGGATGAACATCAACGGGATCCATATGCATACCGGAAGCGATATTCTGGATATTGAAGTTTTTCTCAGGGCTTCTGAAATCTTATTTGATGCGGCTCTGAATTTCAGGGAGCTTGAATTCCTTGACTTCGGCAGCGGTTTCAAAGTGCCTTATAAAGAAGGGGATATTGAAACCGACATCGAGGAACTGGGACAGAAACTTACGCTGAGGTTCCAGGAGTTCTGTAAGACCTATGGAAGGGATCTCACCCTGGCCTTTGAACCGGGAAAATTCCTGGTAAGTGAATCGGGGAAATTTCTGGTGAAGGTGAATGTAATCAAACAGACAACCTCCACGGTCTTTGCGGGAGTTGATTCAGGTTTTAATCATCTTATTCGTCCGATGTTCTACGGCTCGCAGCACGAGATCAATAATATTTCTCATCCTCAAGGCCGGGAGCGGTTCTATTCCGTAGTGGGTTATATCTGTGAGACTGATACCTTTGCCAGCAACCGTAAAATCGCTGAGATCAAGGAAGGGGACATTCTGGCTTTCAGT
>CBFGYW010000529.1:0-1656 GCA_965653085.1 uncultured Salinimicrobium sp. | reverse complement strand
TGCGATCTACCAGCTGGCAAAGGAACTGGACAGGCCGCAGGAGGAGATCGATCTCTACCGAAAGCGCAGCCTGAACTATAAAAACCTTTATGATCCCGAGCACAAGCTGATGCGGGCCAAGGACTCGCTGGGGAATTTCATGGATCCTTTTGATCCTTTCCAGTGGGGTGGTGCCTTCACTGAAGGAAACAGCTGGCACTACACCTGGTCAGTTTTTCACGATATTCAGGGCCTCATCGACCTGATGGGCGGAGACAGGGATTTTGTAGCCCAGCTGGACAAGGTATTCACCATGCCTCCCGTCTTTGATGAAAGCAGATACGGCGTGGTAATCCACGAGATAAGGGAGATGCAGATCGCAAATATGGGGCAGTATGCCCACGGAAATCAGCCCATTCAGCACATGATCTACCTGTACAATTACGCAGGTGAACCCTGGAAAGCTCAATATTGGGTGCGGGAAACGATGAACCGAATGTATATGCCTACTCCCGATGGCTACATAGGTGACGAGGATAACGGACAGACCTCTGCCTGGTACGTGTTCTCTGCCTTGGGATTCTATCCCGTAGCACCCGCTACCGACCAGTACGTTCTTGGGGCTCCGCTCTTCAAAAAGGCGACCCTGCACCTGGAGAATGGAAACACAGTGGTCATCAATGCTCCTGAAAACAGCAAAAGCAACCGCTATATAGAAAGTATGGAAGTCGACGGGAAGAAGTACACTAAGAACTGGCTCAGTCATTCTGAACTGATGAAAGGTGCGACCATTGATGTTGAAATGAGCGATACGCCGAACAAAAACAGGGGCACCGGAAAGAAAGATCGCCCGTTTTCCCTTTCCAATGAAAAATAGGGGGTAACTTCAGAATATAAAGCTCTCTGAATCATTAGGGCGGCCATACCATCTCCCTAGTTCACCCCTTGATTACCCGTAGCTCACCCCTTTCTCACCCCTTTCCGAAGGGGTCAGTAAGGGGTGAGCTCTGTTTGAGGTAAGGGTAAGAAAGGGAGAAGGTGTGACCCGGGTAGATTTAAAAAATTGTATCTTTATATGGAATGCGCCCTCTAAGCTGTCACCCTGAGCCTGTCGAAGGGCGCGTTTATAAAGGATCACTTCATATGTAAGGACAGGTAGCAATCTGTCTCAGGTAGAATCAGTAAATATCACCACAAACCAAAATAGATATGGACACCAGCACACCAAACCTAAAAGAAATCCGGGACCGCACCCAGAAACTGGACCCCAGAGACGACAATTTCGATGAGCAGTATGAATCCCTCTCCAGGGAAGTAATGACCCATCTCGACGAAGAAGGGGATGAGCAGGAGAGGAACTGGATTCAGAAAGGCCAGGAGATCATCACTGCAGCAAAGTCAAACCCATTGATGGGTTCCACCGACAGGGACCGGGCCCTCTCCTATCTTCAGGAGGCCTTGGATTCTGCCATCCTCAAGAAAAAGAGCTGATGCACGAATGGATATTACTCCTCCAGCCCCAGTAATTCCAGCGTTCTCCTATCTTTTTTCCCTTTATAGAATTTCTGAAGCACCTTCTCGAAAATGGTATCTGTTTCAGGAAGAACTACAAACAGCGTCATGGAGGACTTCAGCTTCATATCATCAGGGCTTCCCATCACCTCGTATGCTGAGGTG
>CBFGYW010000528.1:0-1660 GCA_965653085.1 uncultured Salinimicrobium sp. | reverse complement strand
GATGGCAAGTTCCCCGTGCCAGGCCGCACCTCGTCGTGGGATGGTTTTCGCGCAAAGAACCGCGAGCGCCGCGCGTTGTTCGCGGAGCGCCGCGAGCAGGACCAGAACGCGATTGTATTCGTCGGCGATTCCATCACCCAAGGCTGGGCTTCCCAAAGGCCAGAGTTCTTCAGGGAACACAGGATCGCAGGCAGAGGGATCAGCGGGCAGACCACTCCGCAGATGCTGATAAGGTTCACGCCCGACGTGCTGGACCTGCAGCCCAGGGTGGTGGTGATCCTTGCGGGGACCAACGATATTGCGGGGAATACGGGTTATGCTTCGGCAAAAATGATCACAGACAACATCAGGGCAATGGCAGAATTGGCGCGGGCCAGGGATATAAAGGTGGTGCTGAGTTCCATACTTCCGGTGTACAGTTATCCGTGGAGTCCGAAGGTGGAGGCTGTGGAAAGGATCGCGGAGGTGAATGAATGGATGAAAGCCTATGCAGAAGCCAATGGCCTGGTTTACCTGGATTATTTTCCTGCCCTGGCTGATGAGCGGAAGGGTTTGAAGAAGGAATATTCGGCGGATGGGGTACACCCCAATGAACTGGGCTATAAGACAATGGAACCGCTTGTCCTGGAGGCTATAGAAGAAGCGCTGGGGGAGTAAACAGTCAGCCCTGGGCGGTCTTCTTTCCCTTTTAAAGTTCCATTTCCAGCACCAGCAGATGCCTGCAGCGGATTCCGTTTTCCCAGATCTCTTCTTCATAGTTCTTCAGAAAATGGTCCCTTTCAATTTCTATAAGGTCAAATCCCACCTTCTGATACAGGGCAAACTGGGCGATACTGGAGTTTCCGGTGCAGATCCTAAGGGTCTTATAGCCCTGCTGCCTCGCGTATGTTGAAATATACTTCAGAAGCTGTTTTCCGAACCCCTGGTTCTGAAAAGCTTCCTCTATGGAGATATTCATTGTCTCCAGCAGGTCCTTATCCTTCGGTTCCAGGACAAAGGCACCGATTACCTGCCCGTTCAATTCCGCAGTAAAACACTCCCCATTCTGTAGATATTCCCTGATCCTCGGCCTGGAAGGATCTGCAAGTTCCAGGAGCGAAAAAGGGATTTCGTCTCCTTTTGATAAGCTTCGGATCTTCAGGTTGCCCTGAGAAAGATTAGGATCCAAGTCGTTACTTTCTGTGGGGAACATTATCGATTGGCTATCAAACTATCTATTTCCAGGAATTTATCCTTCAGAAGACTCAGTGCGAAAGCTGCTGCGGAAGCTGTGAACACGGAATAATCCAAAGGTGCCTTAATGCCGATGGAAAAGCTCATTGACAGGGCGAACAGCAGCAGCAGGAATCCGCTGAGGCGGGCGAAGAGTTCGGTTTTGAATCCGAGCAGCAGGCAGAGCGCGAAGAGGACTTCGGCAGCGGTGGCAATTACGGCGAGTACCGGGATGCTGGCCTCCGGGAACCAGGGATTCAGTACAGCGGTGTATTCGACGAAGCTGGTCCAGTTGCCCCAGGCAGAGACTTCCGGGCTCCACATTCCCAGCCTGTCGGCTACGGCAGAGAGGAAGGAGGTGGTCAGGGCCAGGCGCAGAAAGAGTTTGATGATTTTAGCACTCATAATTCATTGCTTACAATCAGGAAAAGCTTTGGTTCCTTTCCTG
>CBFGYW010000527.1:0-1688 GCA_965653085.1 uncultured Salinimicrobium sp. | reverse complement strand
CTGCCGCGAATACCGGTTTGTGATCCACACCGGTTTTCTTTCGGAATCTTCTGAAGCCTTAGGACTGATAAACCCATCAGCACTCTCAGCCCATTTCAGAATTATATAAGGCCGCTGTTGCTGATGAAAGGTGAAGAACCTGCTGTTCAGTTCCTGGCATTCTTTCTCCAGGATCCCCACACTCACCGTACAGCCGGCATCCATCAGTTTTTTGATCCCGCGTCCCGCCACCTTGGCAAAGGGATCAACACTGCCTATCACCACCTTTTTGATCCCGCTGGCGATGATCAGGTCGCTGCACGGAGGTGTCTTCCCGTAGTGGCTGCAGGGTTCAAGACTTACGTAAATTGTAGAGGCACTCAGAAGGCTTTTGTCCTTCACCGAATTTATGGCGTGAACCTCGGCGTGTGCCTCTCCGGCTTTGCGGTGCCAGCCCTCTCCTATGATCCTGTCCTTATGAACAACCACAGCCCCTACCATCGGATTGGGATAGGTGCTTCCCAGCCCGTTTTCCGCTAACTGAAGGCAACGCTTTATGTATTTTTCGTGTATCTTCACGCCACAAAAATAAGGTTTAATAAACAGAATACTCAGCGTGAAAATACGGGAAATACAAAAGAATGACAATCCCCAGGTCAAAGATGTCATTCAGAAAGTACTGGTGGAATTCGGGGTGCCGAAGGTAGGCACTGCCTACGAGGATGCCTCTTTGAATGATATGTACAGCAACTACAACAAGCCGGGAATGAAATATTTCGTGGTAGAAGCTGAAGGCAAGATAATTGGGGGAGCAGGGATCGCGCCTCTGGAAAATGGAGACCCTAAGGTCTGCGAGCTCCAGAAGATGTATTTCATGCCCGAGGCCCGCGGAAAAGGTGTGGGTTCTGAAATGATGGCCACCTGCCTGGCCCAGGCCAGGAAAGAGGGCTATGCCCAGTGCTATCTTGAAACAATGCCTTATATGGATAACGCGCGGAAGCTTTATGCCAGATCAGGATTTACTGAACTGGATGGACCTATGGGGGACACCGGGCACTACAACTGCCAGAAATGGATGATAAAAGACCTTTAGAGGGTTTAGGGAATAGTGAATATTGTATAATGAATAATTGAATTATTTTTCCCGATGGTTTACTGAAGCTTCTTGTGGGCCGGGATATTTTTACTGAAAATGACGATAAGGGAATACAGAGACAGATTTCATCAGCTTCTCAATGACCAGAACGAACAGGGAGAAATTGAAATGTTCTTCCGGCTGCTGGGGGAGGCCTATTTGAGTATGTCGCGTATCCAAATGTCCCTCAACCTGGAAAGGGAGCTAACAGAAGCGGAATTGACTAAATTTGAATCTGCTCTTCAGCGGCTCTTAAATCAGGAGCCTGTTCAATATATCTTAGGAGAGACAGAGTTTTATGGCCTCCCGATGAAGGTCGATAAGAACGTCCTCATCCCCCGTCCCGAAACCGAGGAGCTGGTGGAGTGGATCCTTCAGGACCTGAAGGCTTCAGGAACAGAAAAACCTGAAATCCTGGACATAGGCACCGGAAGTGGCTGTATCGCGATCTCCCTCGCCAAAAACCTCCCTAAGGCTGCTGTAACGGCACTCGACGTTTCCGCGGGAGCCCTGGAGGTGGCCAAAGCCAACGCTGCCTTAAACGAGGTTTCTGTGAAATTTGACCAGATTAACA
>CBFGYW010000526.1:0-1688 GCA_965653085.1 uncultured Salinimicrobium sp. | reverse complement strand
CTAAAAATAATTTTCACGATGTTTTCCTTTTGCATTTTCAGGTATTATTTCGGTCCTATAAATTTGGGTGCAAATGTAATCATTTAAACCAAAATAAAACACCTAAAAGTCCAATTAGTTTTTCTGCCCGAAAAAGCCTTTAATTATTTGTCTTTATTGAAGTTAGCCCCTTTAAGGATGCGGCTTACGTAAATGATCTCCAACACCATGCAAAGGGCATAGGGAATAAAAAAATGCAGAAAATCGGATTTATCGATTTCAAAATCAGAGGTTTTCACGATCACAAGGAAAATAGCGATCTTCACAAAACTGCTTCCCAGGAAGATGAATCCCAGCTGATCCTTTAGTCGCTGGCTGGCTATGATTATACTGGTGGTAAAGAGAAAGGTGATCCCGAAGTTGAACTTGTAGGAGAAGTTGATCAGGTCTACGGAGCCTTCAGGAAAGAACCTGTTAAAAAAGTAGATATGAAGCAGGTAGGTGGCCGCGGCACAGAGCAGCAGGAGCAGGGAAAAATTTATAAGCTGCCGAAGCATAGGGGTATTTATTTGTTGAGTTTCTTGAGTTGTTTGAGGACAAGATAAATGGAGGCCAATAGTCCAAACAGGACCAGGCCGATGGTGAACCAGTTCTTCTCATTTCCGTAGTGCTGGTCTAGCTTCTTTCCACCCCAGGCGCAGAGGAAAATGGTGGCTCCCATCTGGAAGGCTATCCCGGAAAGGACCGCCCAATTCTTAAGCCGGCTGTTAGGTTCCTTGTCGTCCTTCTGGTCGCTCATTCCACGGGGAGTTGATTAAAAGAGTTTAAATAGGCCTCCTTGTTCTTATGGATCTGCACCACGCGATAGTTCGGACTGGAAATAGTGAAGAACGGAATCTCCTGCCCTTCTTCCTGTGGCAGCTGTTCGGCAAAGCGGGAGGCCATCTCCCGGCTCTGGAAACCATGGACTACAACAAAGACTTCCTGGGGGTCATAGATATCTGAGGAAAAATCAAGCCCGGAATTCTCTGTAGTTTTTACCAGCTCCCCTATCTCCTCCTGAAGAGTCTGCAGCCTGGAAGCCTCGGCCCTTCTTACAGGAAAGATCAGCTTATACGTGTCTCCTATGCTGTCCTGCAGAAAGCTCTTATCTGCCAGCTCGGGAAGGGCCGTATTGTAAAGGAGCTGCGCCCTTTTTCCTTCCTCGCTCTGGGGATAATTGAGAGCTACGTAACTCAGGGCTTCCTTATATTCTTCAAAGCCCATTAATCTCCCAAGAGCCATCGCCTTCAGGAGCTCGAATTTAGGCACTATTTCTTCGCCCGTAAAAAGGCTGGCTGCCTCTGTGCTCTGATGGATCACCTCCTCGTACTTCTGTGCCTCGAAAAGCCCATAGACTTCTGCATAAACAGATTCAGGGCTGTTCTCATCAGTTAGAGAAGCACTGGGGTCCCTGATGATGCTGGCATACCTGGTATCGGGGTACTGATGCAGGATGTCATTTTTCAGTGACTCAGCTCTTACTGTTACGCCCTCCTCCTGATAGAGTTTATATAACTGATATTTTGCAGGAAGGACCAGCCTTTCCTCAGGGCTATACGCCAGAAGAGCTTCAAGCCTGTCAATTGCAAGGTCGTTTCGGTTGAATTTCTCGCCGTAGATGATGCCCAGCTGATACCAAGCGAACGGGTTCTGGTTGTCGCGGTTGA
>CBFGYW010000525.1:0-1689 GCA_965653085.1 uncultured Salinimicrobium sp. | reverse complement strand
TTATTTTTTAGATTTAGGTCTTGAATAATCTAGAACTAAATCCAATGACAATAGATCTACGCAGCGATACGGTAACCAAACCGACCAAGGGAATGTACAAGGCTATGAGTAAAGCCAGAGTAGGTGACGATGTGTACCGGGAGGATCCCACCGTGAATGAACTGGAGGCACGAATGGCCGAGATGTTTGGAAAACCGATGGCTATGTTTTTTCCTTCCGGAACCATGGCCAACCAGGCAGCCATTAAGATGCACACCCAGCCGGGAGAACAGCTTATCTGCGATAAATGGGCCCACGTCTATAACTTTGAAGCCGGAGGTGCCTCCTTCAACAGTGGGGTGTCCTGTAAACTCGTGGACGGCCACCTTGGAATGATCACTGCGGAACAGGTGGCGGAAAATATAAATCCCCCCGAATTCTACCACAATCCCCTCACAACGCTGGTTTGCCTGGAGAATACCACCAATAAAGGAGGAGGCGCCTGCTATGACCTGAAGGAAATAGCAAAGATTCGAAAAGTCTGTGATGAGCATAACCTGGGATTTCATTTAGATGGTGCACGTCTTTTTAACGCTTTAGTCGAAAAGAAGGAAAAGCCAAAGGACTACGGGAAATTATTCCACACTATTTCCATCTGCCTTTCAAAAGGTCTTGGAGCTCCGGTAGGCACTGTGCTGGTAGGAGATGAGGCATATATGAAGAAATCCCTGAGGATTCGGAAGATCTTAGGTGGAGGAATGCGTCAGGCAGGTTTTCTTGCCGCCGCAGGACTTTATGCCCTCGACAACCAGTTAGATCGACTTGCCGAAGACCATGCGCGGGCAAAAGAGATAGGAAAGGAATTGAGAAGTCAGGAATACATCAGGGAAGTTGAACCTGTGGAGACAAATATTGTTATCTTTTATCTTAAGGATCCCTCCAGAGAGCCTGAATTCCTGGCACAACTGGCTAAAAAAGATATCAGGATCAGCAATATGGGTCAGGGAAAGCTGCGCATTGTGACCCATCTGGATTACACCGAAAAGATGCATAAGACATTCCTAAAGGTGTTGAAGGAGATTCGCCTATAACAACTGCTCCCATAAAAGCAAACTGATTACAATTATGTGAGGGTATATAATGAGAAAAAGGGGCATCTGTACTCCTTATTTTTAGTAATTTTGGGGTTCTTAAAGAAAAACATTCCAAAATAGAATATTATGAGCACATATGATGTTGCTGTTATAGGTTCAGGTCCCGGAGGTTATGTGGCGGCTATACGCTGCGCGCAGCTGGGGATGAAGACCGCGATCATTGAAAAATACCCTAGTCTGGGTGGTACTTGTCTTAATGTTGGATGTATCCCAAGCAAGGCTCTGCTGGATTCTTCCCACCATTTCGACGATGCCATGCGCCACTTTGAGGAGCACGGGATTGAGATCTCTGGAGAGGTGAAAATGAACCTTCAGAAAATGATCGAAAGGAAAGCCTCCGTAGTGAGTCAGACCGTAGATGGGATAAAGTTCCTGATGAATAAAAACAAGATAGATGTCTTTGAAGGTGTGGGTTCATTCAAGGTTGCTACCCATATCGACATTAGGAAAGGAGATGGGGCAGTTGAAACCATTGAGGCCAAAAATACCATTATCGCCACAGGGTCAAAACCTTCCACCTTACCTTTCATCAACATCGACAAGGAACGGATCATCA
>CBFGYW010000524.1:0-1693 GCA_965653085.1 uncultured Salinimicrobium sp. | reverse complement strand
CGTTGGGAGTAAGCTCGAGGAAATTTCCTTCCCTGTCCTTGATCGCATATTTATTGATCCAGGTAGTGGCAGCAAGTTCATCATTCCGGAAGTATTTAAGCGTGGCGCTCAACACCTCTTCATAGGTATACGTTTGGGTACTAAATAGTTCTTCAACCATGGCAGCTATTTTAAAAATTAATCTGAAAGAGAGGTAAAGTTATTCGAATTTAAACGTTTACGCAGGTAAAAATGAAGTTGTTATTAACTACCTTTTGTTGAAAAAAATTAGCTTAAATTTTTTGAAAAATGGCACGAAGAGGGAGGGCGTATGGATGCTGGGAAAGACAAATATGGGTTACCTCCCGGCTGGTGATGTAATCTGAAAAAATTACGCGCAGCGGGACCTCGATTTATCCCATCTTTGTCACCCTGAGCTTGTCGGAAAGCAGCCCTCAACAGGGGCTTCGACAAGCTCAGCCTGACAACTTTTTTAGCAAGATCACGTCTAGTGAAAAGCATTCTAAAACTGTAACCTCACTTCATTTGAGCAGGTAGAACCTTCAGGTGTACAAATCACATACGTCAAATCTCCACTGCCTTTGAATTCAGTCTGGTCTATATGTCCTCCACTACTTTCTACCGTTGCAATTTTTTGTCCATTGCGATAAATTTCCAGAGGTCCTGAAACTCCTTCAGAATCCCAGTTCAAACGAGCGCGCCATTGTCCTTTTTCTTTGCTTCCTATTGCTGATAAGCTGATAGAACCTTCAGCAGACACAGTGATATTCCAGGAAAAAGTATCCGTTTCTGCTGAATCATCGGTAACGGTCAGGCTAACGAGGTATGTTCCGGCCTCAGCATAAACATGCAGTGGGTCCTTTTCTGAGGAAATTCTACCATCTCCAAAATCCCAATGCCTCTCCTCAATAGTTCCGTTGGTATCTCTACTGTTATCTTCGAACTGGACACTTAAACCATTGACATTATAACCGAAATTAGCAATGGGCGGGGCTTCTATGCCTTCTGCTGGAATGACGATCCCCTGATAGATGACACCTTCACTGCCTTTGTCATCATATACGTTTAGCTGAACATAAAAAGTTCCGGGTTCTTCATATTTGTGAGAGGGATTCGCTCCTATACCGCTGCCCCCATCCCCGAAACGCCAGATGGAATAATCTATATGCCCATCCTGATCTTCACTTGTATTGGTAAACTGGACCTCCAGCCCATTAATTACATAAGTAAAGGAAGCGGAAGGAGGCATATTGGGTTGAAAATCTCCCCAGTCATCGAAATTTGGCCTTACCTCTTCTGAACAGTTATTGTAATAGGTTTCGCAAACTTTGAAAACATCTTTGCTGTTCTTTCGAGCGTCCAGCCTGAATTCAGTTACGTTCTGCACTGTTCCTTCCACAACGCCATTTTTGTATATGGTATAATAGGTTGAACCTGTTCCATCCCAGATAAGGAAAATGTCTGACCCGGGACCATTTCTAACTCCATACACTTGCAGGTTCAAGTCTGGTTGCACAGGTGGTGTAAACTCGACAGGGGTCCAGTGACTAAAAGCCATTTTATTGGTTCCGGAAGGAACATCGGAGACTGCATTGGGAGTGGAATTCTCCACAACAGCTGCATGTACTTCTGCTGGAGTAGCATCGGGATGATCTTCGAGAGCAGCTCTTTCGCTGGTTCGACATCGTGATCA
>CBFGYW010000523.1:0-1700 GCA_965653085.1 uncultured Salinimicrobium sp. | reverse complement strand
CCAATCATCTTCATCAACCATTACCCGCTGGACAACAGCCTCGACAACTGGTACGATGCTACCGACAGGCTGAAGCAGTACAACACCCAGTTCGCGATCTGCGGGCACGGGCACAGGAATAGGGAGATGGATTTTGAAGGCATCCCCGGGACAATGGGTCGCTCCAACCTGAGGGCAGGCAAGGAAGTTGGGGGATATAATATTGTTGAAATAACCAAAGATGCTGCACTTTTTTCTGAAAGGACTCCCGGAGGTGAAACCCAGGAGCCCTGGAGGGAGATTCCTTTAGGCCCTCGTAAATACGATCTTACTGAAAAGTTCGAAAGGCCCAGCTATAAGGTCAACGATTCCTTCCCCAATGTTGAAAAACTATGGGAGGTACATTCCGATGCCAATGTCATTTCCACTCCCCTGTACCACAACGGACTGGTGATCTTCGGAAACAGCACCGGAAAAATAGAGGCTCTTTCCGAAAAGACAGGGAAGTCGGAATGGACTTTCGAGACAGGCGGCGGCGTATTCTCCTCCCCTGCAGCATTTGAGGAGCTGGTAATCTTTGGTTCGGGCGATGGCAACGTCTACGCCCTGGATTCAGAAACGGGGAAAGGAGTCTGGAAAGCACTCACCGAAGCTTCGGTTTTAGGTTCCCCATTGGTAAAAAACGGAATCGTCTATATTGGTGGCAGCGATGGCCATTTCAGAGCCCTGGATGCAAGGACTGGGAAGGAAAAATGGAATTTTGAAGGTCTTGAAGGCCCTGTGGTAAGCACTCCCATCATCACCGACGGGAAGGTGATCTTCGGCGCCTGGGATAAGAACCTGTACGCCCTGAACCTCGAGGATGGCAGCCTCGCCTGGAAATGGAACAACGGCTCCCCCAACAGGATGTTCTCTCCTGCAATGGTCATCCCGGTAGCCCACGAAGGCACAATCTACATCGCTGCTCCGGATCGCTACCTTACTGCCATCGATGCTGAAAATGGCAACACCCTCTGGCGTACCAATGAGGCAACGGTAAGGGAATCCATCGGAATTTCTTCAGATAAAAACCTGGTCTTCGGAAAGACAATGAACGACGAAATAGTAGCCTTCAAAACCACCCCAGCAGCTCCGGAGCTTGTCTGGAGGTTCGATGTAGGCTTTGGCTATGACCACGTGCCCTCAATGCTGTTTGAACAGGACGGCGCTGTGATCTTTGGGACAAGAAACGGAAGGGTATACAGCATCAATCCTGAGAACAAAACCATCAACTGGATCCATAAGATCGACAATTCGATGGTGAACACCATCAGGCTGATAGGCCCAAAGAAACTGGTAGCCTCTACTATGGATGGGAAGGTTGTAATTTTAGAATGGAATTAGAACAAAGAAACTTAAGTACCTGGTTTTTTCTGGAGACAAAGATTCAGCTCCTCCGGAGCTATAGGAGGAAGAAGGACCGCTTTCTACAAAGATTTACCTCCTCCGGAGGTTAAAATGTTCCAGGATTTAAAATTCTCCGAAAATTATAATTTCTGGAGGTTATGATTCCTGGAGGTTAAATTGTTCTGGAAATTAAAATGCCCTGGAAGGGCAAAATATTTGTAGAAATGCCCGCTCAAATGTATAAAGCCCTGGAAGGACTGAACCCTGGTATTAAAATCCATGGAAATTAAAATGCCCTGGAAGGGCAAAATATTTGTAGAAATGCCCGCTCAAAT
>CBFGYW010000522.1:0-1702 GCA_965653085.1 uncultured Salinimicrobium sp. | reverse complement strand
ACAAACCCGTACCTTCCAATGCAGAGCCGAGCCAGCTCCAGGCAAAACCGCTTTCGCCCTGAGAGTCGCTCCAGGGATGAAAATGATCTGAAGAAAGTACCAATTTGAAACCGGCCTTCTCGGCCCTGGGAACCCAGTTTAAAAGATCTCTGGGGGTGAACTGTTCGTGCGAGGCGTGAAATCCTATCTTCATTTAAATATCATTTTTTCTACTTCCTTTTACAATTTAATAATTAAAACGCAAGGGCAGAAGCTTTTAGGCCTGTTTGGGTCCTAAAAAAAAGATAAAGTTTAGGAAATAAAGGAACCTGATGACTGGATGTTATTTCTTCACAACACCAATAACCTTTCCGGTGCGGCAGTTGATACGCAGCAGCTCATCTGAAGTAACTCTGTATTTGCCCAGGGGAACCAGATAATCCCCTACTCCATCGAAAGATCTCACCAAGATGAGCTCCACCTGGTCCAGAGGATCCACGAGTCTGCTCTGGCAGTCTTTGTTTCCAACCGGGGTGGCGAAAATGGCACTGAAGCTTTCAGGAGCATCAGAAGCAGGACGAAGAATATCTGAATCCGCCGCTGAAGGCTGTGAGGAGGAACCACAGCCAAGGAAGATAACAAGCCCTAAGGCAATTAATAACTTTTCAAGCATAGCCTCATATTCTTTCTTAAATGTATGAAAGAATATTAAACTTTCCTAAAGTTTTTGAATCAACAAAGAACCTCTTGCAAAGGCAGCTGCACGTGACCTTACTTAACTTCTGAAGCTGATCTTCTGGGGGCTTGCTGGCCGTGATCTTGTGGTGCCCTGCTGGGCGTGATCTTCAGATCACAGCCCCACCGGGCGGGAATCTTCAGATTCCCATCCACAATAGAAGCCTGAGGCTCTATTTAAACTCAATGCAAACCGGCGTGGCTATCTCAAGGGACTCCAAATATTCTAGTCCCCCCGATTGTTCATCAATCTTATAAGAGCTAATATTCCCCGAATCCTGGTTCGCAACAAACAGAAACTCCCCTCCCGGGGCAATGGCGAAATTCCTTGGGGTCCTGCCCTTAGTTTCAGTAAATCCAAGGGGCTCCAATTCTCCTGAAGTCTCCCCCACCCTGAAAGCCCCAATACTGTTATGCCCCCTGTTGGATACATACAGGAATTCCCCTGAAGGATGAATATGTATATCGGCACCTGAATTCTTTCCGGTAAAATCCTTCGGAAGTGAGGAAATCGTCTGAAGAGGTTCCAATCCTCCGTTGTCCAGGACCTTAAAGGCACTCACTGTACTGTTGAGCTCATTCATCGAATAAGCGAAGTCTCCATTACCGGAAATTGCAAAATGCCTGGGCCCCGCTCCCTTCTCCAGGGCAATGAAAGCCTGCTGATGAGTTTCCAGCTCCCCCTTCTCCGCATCAAAATCAAAGATCCATATTTTGTCATTCCCAAGGTCGGCCACATAAGCGGTCCTGTTATCTTCAGAAATGGTGACGGAATGCGGGTGCGACTTCTCCTTGTTCTCCAGGGTGATCACCTGCTTTTCCTTCAGGCTGCCATCAGGCTGTTTCTGATACATTGTTACCACGCCCCCCAGGTAGTTGGAGACGAAGACAAACTCCCCGGTCGGGTCCACCTCAATATTACAGGGAGCCAGGCCCCGGGTAGGCAGGCAATTTATCTGCTTCAGGCTATTGTCTGGCTGGATCTTGT
>CBFGYW010000521.1:0-1703 GCA_965653085.1 uncultured Salinimicrobium sp. | reverse complement strand
TCGTGCCCACCGCTAAGGGGCTGGCCGTGTACGAACTGGTGAAGGAAAAAAGCATTGCCCAGCCGGTGCTGACCGGGCAGTGGGAAGAAAAGCTGGAAAAGATCAGGGCCGGGAAAATAGTGTATGATGGGTTTATTAGTGAAATAAATACACTGATCTATTTTCTCGACAGTCGTCGATGGAGGCGTTACTTCCACCTTTGCTGGATTGGTTAGCAGCATGTTTGCCAGATTCTGAATTTCAGTAGGCATTGTAGCTGAGAAAAAGAGCGTTTGTCTTTTTTCAGGCAGGATTTTGATAACTCTTTTCACGTCGTGAATAAAACCCATATCAAGCATTCTGTCTGCCTCGTCAAGAACGAAGAACTCAAGATGTTTTAAGCTGATGTAGCCCTGACCAATCAGGTCCAGAAGCCTTCCCGGTGTTGCCACCAGAATATCGACACCTCTTTGCAAGGTTTTCACCTGGTTGACCTGAGATACACCTCCGAAGATCACGCTGTGTTTCAGTTGGGTGTACTTACCATATGCCTCCAGACTTTCGTCGATCTGGATGGCCAGCTCACGGGTAGGAGTTAATATTAGGGCTTTTATACCCGAATTTCGTTTGTTCAGGTTGAGCAACTGTAAAATGGGGATTCCAAAAGCTGCAGTCTTTCCGGTACCTGTCTGGGCTACCCCAAGTAGGTCTCTTCTTTTTAAAACCAATGGAACTGCCTGTTGCTGAATTGGGGTGGGGGTGGTATATCCCTGTTCACTGAGCGCCTTAAGAATAGGTTCAGTTAATTCTAGATCTTTAAATGTCATTAATTATTTTCGATATTTATGAAGCTGGCA
This sequence comes from uncultured Salinimicrobium sp., assembly GCA_965653085.1. Taxonomy (GTDB): domain Bacteria; phylum Bacteroidota; class Bacteroidia; order Flavobacteriales; family Flavobacteriaceae; genus Salinimicrobium. The sequence goes on along the minus strand of CBFGYW010000521.1, from coordinate 867 downwards.
AAGACGTTGCATTTTCTGTATCAGCGGATATTACGATTCTAAACCGGCTTACAACTTGCCGTGTCTTTGCGTAAAGAAGTTGGCAAAGATAGTTTTTTTATCTGAGGTAGTGTATAAGTCAATAATTGGGCCGTTGTTTCAGTATTTAAGGTAAAGATATATAAAACGGTGTTTTGGGTGTTGGGAGATGAGCGCTTTTTATTTATTGAAAAGCCGTTCATCGAAAGCAAAGGGTTCAATGGATAAAATTTTTACTTCCTTAAAGCGAGGATGCCTTGGATTAATCAGGATATTTTTTTCATCCTGAATCACTGCTGAGGGGACCCGCAGGGCAAGATATTCACTCTCTGCTATAAAATCATCTCCGATATTCTGGGTTTCCGCCGAATGTGGGAATTGCTTCCAGTCCCTGGGAAGCAGGCCTGGGTCCAGGTCCAGAATAAGTTTATCCGGAATTTTAATACTGATAATGTCGTAGTTTGATGGGACAATTCCCAGAGGGATGTGTACTGCTGTTTGAGCAGTGCAGAGGGCGCGGGATTCGCTGGTATAGATCAGAGCATTTCCCTTATTGTTCCACCTTCCGCCTGCAAGTTCAGCTCCCTTTCCGGAAAGGTCCTTTGCGAACTTGGATTTCGACAGTCTGAAGACGATCACGCCAGTACCCCGTATTCGATTCTGGTAAGCTCATCCTTCAGGAGGCTTATTCCAAAAGAGTTATCTAGCAATTCCTTCGGTTTGATCTTTCCCAGAGCAAGATTGTCAGTTTCCAGCCAGTAATTATATTTTTCCTGTGTGCCAAAAACCTCCAGTCCTAGCTTGTTCAATAAGGGGATCTGGAGGATTGTTTCGGATTGTAAAGAGTGG
>CBFGYW010000520.1:0-1709 GCA_965653085.1 uncultured Salinimicrobium sp. | reverse complement strand
AAATCCCATTGCAGGAAAAACAGGAACAACCCAGAATCAGAGTGACGGCTGGTTCTCACTGTAGTATTTACCAAGGGTCTCCCCATCGGAAGAAAAGATCTCGGTAGCAAGATTGGTCTCGGGGTTCTCAAGTTCATCAAAGCTGGGCATAGGACCGAAAACACCCCAGCCGGCCATGAGGAAGACCAGGATTGCAAGCAGCACGCCTACTGCGAAAAGGGACCAGAACCAAATTATATATTTGCGGAAGCCGCTGTGTTTTTTGGTATTCTTTGTTGTTTTTGAGGTGGATTTTCCCATCAATTCTAATTTTCTGTGTATTCTATTCTGAAACCAACTTCGGTGACGCCATCAAGACTTTCAATGCCTTCTGTTTCTCCGTTCTTCCGCATGGCCTGCTGGATTTCGAATTCGTATTCTCCCGCTTCGGTGAACCTGACATTTTCCTTGTACCAGAGTTTGTTCTCCTTCAACTCACCAAAGCCTGTGCCAAGCCATTCCCCTGAGGGCTTTGTCATCTCATATTCCAGCGTATCTGTAATCACCTTCCCATTCGGAAAGTTCATATTGGTCACCAGAAAGAGATTGCTGTATTTGTAATCGGAGTTGTTCCGAAGATTGATGAAAAGGTTGTAATTCCTGATGGTATCAGGCGGATTAAGTTTAAAGCTCACCACAGAATCCCGGTGCCATTCGCCCGGAAGGCTCTGGTACTGGTCATACACCCTGTTCTTATCGCAGGATATGAGGAAGAGAAAGCAAAGACAGATAAAAACCGGAAGGCTCTTACGCATTTTTCTGAGGTTTTTTCTTTTTGCGTTTGTTCTTGCGCTTGCCTTTCCCCGAGCCTTTATGGTCGAAACGGGTTAGGCTGTCCTGGCCTACGGCATTATTGAAGTCGGGTTCCTTCTCCTGTTTGACCTGCACCGCAAATTCCTCAAGGCTGCCTACGGGCTCCTTTTTGGAATTGGCAGCAATGATCTTGTTCGCCTGCTCGGTAGTAAGCACGTGCCAGTTGCTCCAGTCGCCTTCATAGGCATACCACATCAGGCCTTTGAAGATGTCGGTCTTCTGACAAACCGCTGTACCCTTTTTGGTATACAACTTCACCTCGCTCTTCGGAAAATCCTTCAGAGCATCAAGGTAGGTATCCAGCTCGTAGTTCAAACAGCATTTCAGTTTCCCACACTGGCCCGCCAGCTTCTGGGGATTCAGCGAAAGCTGCTGATATCTTGCTGCGGAAGTATTCACCAAACGGAAATCGGTTAACCAGGTGGAGCAGCAGAGTTCCCTGCCACAGGAGCCTATTCCTCCCAAACGGGATGCCTCCTGGCGGAAACCTATTTGGCGCATTTCGATCCGGGTGTTGAATTCCCTGGCGAATTCCTTGATCAGCTGTCTGAAATCCACGCGTTCTTCGGCAGTATAGTAGAAGGTGGCCTTTGAGGCATCACCCTGGAATTCAATATCGCTGATCTTCATCTGCAGGTTCAGCCTGATGGCTATTTCCCTTGCCCGAACCTTCATTTTTTCTTCCTTCTCCCTTGCCTCCTGCCAGATATCGATATCGCGCTGGGAAGCCTTACGGTAGATCTTGAGGATTTCGGGGCTGTCCTGCCGTACTTTCTTCTTCTTCATCTGCACCCGCACCAGTTCCCCGGTAAGGGCGACCACCCCCACGTCATGGCCGGGAGAGGCTTCGGTGGCAA
>CBFGYW010000519.1:0-1713 GCA_965653085.1 uncultured Salinimicrobium sp. | reverse complement strand
TGAGGCCGTCACTGAGGCCCATTTCCTTTTGTTCCTCGAGTGGAATTTCAGAAGAGGTGGAGCTGCCCGGAGCGCTGAAAAGGGTTTTGTAGAATCCGAGGCTCACCGCCAGGTATCCCAGGTTCTTCTGCTGCATCAGCTCCATTAGCTGGTTGGCCTTGTCAATAGTCCCAGCGTCCAGGGTGAGCATTCCACCGTAACCGTACTCCTCGTTCATCATTGACTTGTAGAGTTCGTGGCTGGGGTGGGATTTCAGGCCGGGGTAAACGGTTTTCAGGCCGTCGGCTTCAAATTTTTCAGCCAGGAACAGCGCATTTCTGCTGTGCTGCTTGATCCTTATGTGAAGAGTGCGCAGGTTCTTCAGGATGGATGCTGCCCGCAGGCTGTCCATCGTAGGGCCCAGGAGCATGCTGGCGCCATCGTTCACGCTTTTCAGGGAATCGATGAATTCGCGGCTGGCACAGGTGACCCCGCCCACGGTATCGCTGCTTCCGTTGATGAACTTGGTAAGGCTGTGGATCACGATATCTGCGCCCATTTTCGCGGGTGATATCGCCAAGGGAGAGAAGGTGTTGTCTACTACGAGTTTGATATTGTATTTCCTGGCTATTTCCGCAAGACCAGCAATATCGGCGACCTCCAGTAAAGGATTGCTGACGGCTTCGCAATAAAGAACACGGGTTTCGGGAGTGATGGCAGCTTCCACGGCTTCCAGGTTTGTGATGTCCACGAAGGAAGTGCTGATGTTAAGGCGGGGCGCAAAGTTTTTCAGAAAGGCATAGGTGCCCCCATATATCGTTCGGCTGGAGACGATATGCTCGCCCGCCTGGCAGAGTTGCAGCAGTACTGGAGTGATGGCCCCCATTCCGCTTGCCGCCACGTTTGCGGTTTCGGTCCCTTCCATGGCTGCCAGAGCCTCACCCAGGTAAAGGTTGGAAGGGGAGGAGTGGCGTGAGTAGAGATAACAGCCTTCGGCATTGCCCTCGAAAGTGTCGAACATCGTCTTGGCCGAAAGGAAGGTGTAGGTGGATGAGTCGGAGATACTGGGGTTGACACCTCCAAATTCTCCGAAGTATTGCAGATCCTGAATATTATTTGCTGGTTTAAATTCCATTACGGGGGTTTTTGATTTCATCAAAGAAAAGCAGAATCGGAAGCAAAATCAACATACCGCCCGGTTTATAGAAAATAAAATTATATTTGTTCTAAAGGAGGAAATAATTTTCGGCAGAATGATGTTTTCTTCAGTTTAAAAGGAAAATCTTACAGATGAAACTCGATGCTACTGACAAAAAAATACTGGAACTCCTGCAAGCGGATTCCAAAAAGACGAACAAGGAGCTGTCAAACAAGCTGAAGCTTTCAGTCACTGCAGTTTATGAACGCATAAGAAAGCTGGAGCGGGAGGGGGTGATCTCGAAATATGTCGCGCTGGTGAATCCGGTAGAGGTGGAAAGAACCTTCACGGCCTTCTGCCAGATAAAACTGGTGCAGCACACGAAATCAAATGTGATCCAGTTTGAAAGCCAGGTAGCAAAACTGCCCGAGGTGCTGGAATGCTACCACGTAAGCGGGGAGTATGATTATATTCTGAAGGTGATGGTGAGGGATATGGAGGCTTACCGAGAATTTATGCTGAACAAGCTCACTGCCCTTGACCATATTGGAAGTACTCAGAGTACATTCGTAATAAGTGGAGTGAAGAATACGACC
>CBFGYW010000518.1:0-1714 GCA_965653085.1 uncultured Salinimicrobium sp. | reverse complement strand
GATCTTCCGGTTTTCTGAAAGGGAATACACCTGGTAACCTCCACTATCGGTAAGGATGTTCCGGTCCCAGTTCATGAATTTATGGAGTCCGCCTGCCTGCTTTAGAATATCTGTCTGCGGCCTCAGGTACAGGTGGTAGGTATTTCCGAGAATGATATCGGGGTTGATCTCCTCCTTCAGTTCCCGCTGGTGCACCCCTTTGACAGAGGCTGCCGTACCTACGGGCATAAAAATGGGGGTTTCAATAATTCCGTGATCTGTGGTAATCTTCCCCGCCCTTGCGCTGCTGCTGGCATCGGTGGCTAATAAATCAAATTTCATAGGTCTTTTTCAAGGCTGCAAAGATACTCAACAAAAAGGCTTTCGGGAAGTATATAAACCTTAAATTGTTAGCTACTTGCGCCTGTTCGTTAATAACTGAAGAAATATGATTTTCAAAGGCCTATTTATTGTCTTATTTTTGCTGAATATATAATATAATCAAACAATGCCAAACACACAACAACTACAAGATTTTGTCACTCAGGTTCGAAGAGACATCTTAAGGCAGGTTCACAAGGTGAATTCGGGCCACCCCGGAGGTTCTTTGGGCTGTACCGAATTTTTTTCCGTTCTGTATCAGGAGATCCTGGACAGAAAGGAAGGCTTTGACATGGACGGAAAAGGAGAAGACCTCTTCTTCCTTTCCAACGGGCACATCTCCCCTGTCTTCTACAGCGTTCTTGCCAGAAGCGGATACTTTCCGGTGGAGGAACTGAACACCTTCAGACTAATCGATTCGAGGTTACAGGGACACCCAACTACTCACGAAGGACTTCCGGGAGTAAGGGTAGCTTCAGGATCTTTGGGCCAGGGGCTGTCGGTAGCCATAGGCGCTGCCCTCAGCAAGAAACTGAACAATGATTCGCACCTGGTCTACACCCTTCACGGGGATGGAGAGCTGCAGGAAGGCCAGAACTGGGAAGCCATAATGTATGCTGCCGGGAACAAGGTCGACAATATTATTGCCACCATTGATGTCAACTCCCAGCAGATCGATGGCTGTACCGACGATGTACTGCCAATGGGAAGCCTGAAGGCCAAGTTTGAGGCTTTCGACTGGGATGTGATCGAACTTAAGGACGGGAACAACATTTCTGAAGTAAAGGAGGCTCTTGAAGAAGCCAAAACCAGAAGCGGGAAAGGGAAACCAGTCTGCGTCCTGATGACCACCATCATGGGTCACGGAGTGGATTTCATGATGCACACCCACGCCTGGCACGGAGTCGCTCCCAATGATGAGCAGCTGGAAAAGGCTTTGGCCCAGAACCCCGAAACCTTAGGCGATTATTAATAGAAGCAGCGAGAATCAGATAGGAGGATAAAGCCTCCGACTCTCCATTATAAACAGAAAAAGATGAAAAAATATATAGATACCGGGAAAAAGGATACCCGCTCAGGTTTCGGGGATGGTCTTACGGAACTGGGAAAGTTGAACGAAAACGTGGTGGCTCTTTGCGCCGACCTTACCGGTTCCCTGAAAATGGGCGATTTCAAGAAAAACCATCCGGAACGATTCTTCCAGGTGGGGATTGCTGAAGCCAACATGATCGGGATTGCAGCCGGAATGACCATTGGGGGGAAGATTCCCTTCACGGGGACCTTCGCCAACTTCTCTACCGGAAGGGTTTATGATCAGATAAGACAATCGGTTGCCTACTCTGATAAAAACGTG
>CBFGYW010000517.1:0-1718 GCA_965653085.1 uncultured Salinimicrobium sp. | reverse complement strand
CTGATCGAAGTCGAATATGCAGACAGCGTAAAATAGCTTCCGTCGTTGTATTCCTTTTTCAATCCGATCTCTGTCGAAACTGACTTCTCGGCCTTCAGGTTTTTGTTGCCGCGGGTGAGCGCGGGATCGGATCCGGCCGTCGGATCGAAAAGCTGATACAGCGACGGAGTGATAAAAGCGGTGCTGTAGGAGGCAAGGAATTTAAGGTTGGATTCCTTCAGGAGGATATTATAGGAAGGGTTGAAGTTGTATACCCAGTGCTCTCCGTAATTGCTGTGGATGTTCAGTCGGGTACCCGCATTGAGGTTCAGCCCAAAATCCGAAACGTAAACCAGGTTCAGGTAAGGGTCCACGATCTCGAAGTTGGCTTCCTCCTCCCCTATGCGCTGTTCCAGCTCCGAGCCACCAAAGGGCACCTCATAGCTGTTGAAGTCGCTGAACTGGGCATTCACCCCCAGCAGGGCGTGGATGCCATCGGTGAAATTGTACCTGTTGTAGGCGTCCAGGACCAGCAGGCTGCTGTCGAAGGTATTCGGGTATTCCGCCTCTACCTCCCTGTCCAGGACGTTATAGGAGTTATTGAACACAAAGCTGCCCTTTTCGTAGGTATATTCCCATTTGCTGCCCACGCGCAGCTGATCGCTGTGCAGCTTGTTGTTCCCGTCGGTAAAGTCGTAGTTGTCGAAACTGGAGGAGAACTTGTCGTAGTTTCCGAAAAGATGGAACCTGAAGCTCTCGGTGAAGGCATAGCCAAGCCTGCCATAGACATTGTATTTCCTGAAGGGGTTCTCTTCAAATTCCTCTTCGGAATCTGTACTCACTGCAGAAAGATTATCGGAATAGCGATGGCTGAATCGCGTCTGGTAATCCCATTTTTTTATATTGCCTCCCAGGGATACCGTATTCTGGACTTCGGCAGGAGAATACTGCTGGTCCTCCTGCGACTGATTCGTCCCCAGGCTCGACTGCCATTGGAAAGCCAGCTTTTCCTCGGCTGGTTGTTTGGTGGTAATGCTTATCACTGCAGCCCCCGCCCCGGAGCCGTAGAGGGTGCTGGAGGCCCCTTTTATGATCTCTACGGAAGCTATTTGTGAAAGCGGAAGCAGCCGAAGGTCGAAGTCATTGGCGATGGACGAAGGATCATTCACCTGGATCCCGTCCACCAGGACCACCACCTGGCGGTTTCTTCCGCCCCTCACGTAATATCCAAGGTTCTGGCCTTCATTTCCGCGGGTTCCGCCTATTTCAATACCACTCACGCGATTGATGACCTCAGGCAGGGTCTGGCCCTGACTCCGCTCCAGCTCTTCTGAACTGATCTTGGCAACTACCTTTCCGCTGTTTTCGCGGGGGAGTTCGAATTTGGAATCGATGATCACCACCTCATCCAGGGTTTCAATGTTTTCCAGGTCTGAGTTTTGACCATGGAGGGATGCGGTACAGATCACTGCACTCATCCAAAGAAGGTTTTTGTACTTCATTTTGGTTAGAATTACCAGGAAAAAAGATGTAGTCGCCTACACCAAACTTTTATTCCCGAAAGTTTGACATTGTTTGCGAAATCGGCAGGTCTCCTGGCTCGCGTCCTGTAGAACACCTTCCCGTCCGCCGGTGCAGACAGTGGTATGAAGAATTACTACTGGCATCTGCCCTAAGGCAGACTAAGCTTACAGTTGCGGGTACAACTCAAGATTTTTGATTAGTAATCCTTAATTTTT
>CBFGYW010000516.1:0-1718 GCA_965653085.1 uncultured Salinimicrobium sp. | reverse complement strand
CGTGAATGTGAGGATGGAAGATCCCGAAGCGGTGATAGCGAAGTATAAAGAGGTTGCTTCCAAAATTGAAGGCGTCATTTCTCTTTAATAACTGAATTTCAGAATTTACAATTTGAAACCCCTGCGTTCAAATAAAATAATCCCGGCCTGAAAACCTAAGGATATTTTAGTATTTTGCAGGCGATAAACTTCTACAGTCTATTATCATCTAATAAACATTCAATTTTGACAAACGAATTAGAATATAACTCCGAAAGGAGTAAACTGATCATTCCGGAGTACGGTCGTCACATTCAGAAAATGGTGGAACACACCGTGGAAATCGCCGATGACGAGGAGCGCAACCGTATGGCCAAGGCTATTATTGCCGTGATGGGCAACCTGAATCCGCACCTGCGCGATGTGCCCGATTTTCAGCATAAACTCTGGGATCAGCTTTTTATCATCAGCGACTTCAAGCTGGATGTCGAAAGCCCCTTTCCAAAACCCTCTCCGGAACTGCTGGCAGAGCGGCCTGAAAGGATGAACTATCCTCAGAACTTTCCGAAGTACAGATTCTACGGAAACAACATCAAGCGGATGATAGATGTTGCCAATAGTTGGGAGGAAGGGGAGCTGAAAGATGGCCTGGCCTTTACCATTGCCAACCATATGAAGAAGTCTTACCTGAGCTGGAACAAGGATACCGTGAGCGACAGCGTGATCTACGACCATCTGTATGAATTGAGTGGCGGGAAGATAAATTTAAAGAACAGCGACGAAGACCTGAGCGAGGCAGAGACGCTTCTTAAGGCCAATGATAAATTTGCCAAGAAGGAGAAAAAGAAACCCAGCCGGGGCAAGAGCAGAAAACGCCATAACTAAAGAAATTACATGGGAACTTTTCAAATAGAAGGAGGGCACGCCCTGAAGGGAGAAATCCAGCCCCAGGGTGCCAAAAACGAGGCACTGCAGATCTTATGTGCAGTCCTGCTGACCCCCGAAAAAGTAACTATCAACAATATTCCCGATATCCTGGATGTCAACAAACTCATCAATATCCTCAGGAGCCTTGGTGTAAAGGTTGAGAAAATTGGCAAAGGCAGCTACTCTTTCCAGAGTGACGAGCTGGACCTGGATTACCTGGAAAGTCAGAAATTCAAGGAGGAGGGAAGCGGACTCCGCGGATCCATAATGCTTGTAGGCCCCCTGTTGGGAAGATTCGGAAAGGGTTATATCCCAAGGCCCGGTGGTGATAAGATAGGCCGCCGTCGTCTGGATACCCATTTTGAAGGATTCATTAAGCTGGGAGCCGAATTCAGGTATAACAGGGAGGAGCGATTTTATGGAGTGGAAGCCCCAAAAGAAGGCCTCAGGGGAACATATATGCTGATGGAGGAGGCTTCGGTAACCGGAACCGCCAATATCGTAATGGCAGCCGCCCTGGCTAAGGGAACGACTACGATCTATAATGCCGCCTGCGAACCTTACCTGCAGCAGTTGTGCAACATGCTGATAAGCATGGGAGCTTCCATTCAGGGAGTAGGTTCCAATTTACTGGTGATTGAGGGCGTGGACAGCCTTAGGGGCTGCACCCATACCATCCTTCCCGATATGATCGAGATTGGTTCCTGGATAGGCCTTGCCGCCATGACCAAGAGCGAGATCACCATTAAAAATGTATCGTGGAAGGATCTCGGACTTATCCCGAACACCTTCAGAAAACTGGGAATCACCGT
>CBFGYW010000515.1:0-1728 GCA_965653085.1 uncultured Salinimicrobium sp. | reverse complement strand
GGAAGATGGAATGCAGAAGGACGGACTGGTAGATGCCTATGACAATAATGCGATGGGAGTATGTGCCGATAACTGTGCTAAGGAACATGACTTCAGCAGGGAAGACCAGGATGCCTTCGCTGTAAAATCATACGAGCGTTCCACCAAAGCCTGGGAACAGGGACTGTTTAACAACGAGATCGTTCCTGTGGAAGTGCCGCAAAGAAAAGGAGAGCCGGTGATCATAAGCGTGGATGAGGAATATAAGAACGTAAAACTGGACAAGATACCCACCCTTCGAGCTGCCTTTACCAAGGATGGAACTGTAACTGCTGCAAATGCCTCCACCATCAACGATGGAGCTGCTGCTGTGGTCTTGATGAGCAGAGAAAAAGCAGAAGAACTGGGTTTAAAAGTACTGGCAACTATAAAAAGTTATTCAGATGCTGCAGGAGAACCAAAATGGTTTACCACTGCACCTGCAAAGGCATTGCCTAAAGCTATAGCCAAGGCAGGCATCTCCCTGGAAGATGTGGATTTCTTCGAGTTCAACGAAGCTTTCTCGGTAGTTGGCCTGGTCAACATGAAATTGCTCGGACTCAAGGACGACAAAGTAAACGTAAATGGAGGTGCAGTTTCCTTAGGGCACCCGCTGGGTTGTTCAGGAGCGAGAATTATTGTAACCCTGCTTAATGTACTGGAACAGAACAACGCCAAAACAGGTGCAGCTGCCATCTGTAACGGAGGTGGTGGGGCCTCAGCCATGGTAATTGAAAGGGCTTAATCAATCTTCTAACAAACACTGAATGCAACACGGAATTTGCAATCTGAGCATCATCCCTCTTAAATCTGAAGCTTCAGATATTAGTGGGATGACCAGCCAGTTGCTCTATGGGGAATTTTTCGAGATTCTTGAGGAAAGGCAGGGTTGGTCGAAGATCAGGACTGCATTCGATTCTTACGAAGGCTGGGTGGACAACAAACAGTTTGTGAAGATTTCTGAAGAAGTCTTCCAACGTTTGAAAGAAGAGGATCCCGTGTACACTTCAGACCTGATAGAGTTTATTACAGATGAGAAGGAGAATCTGATCCCGGTATCTCTTGGCTCGAACCTGAATTATATTCCAGAGTTCAACCATCACTACGACGGCAATTATATTTCAGAAAAAAGGGCTAAAAACTTCCTCATAGAGACTGCTTACCTTTACCTGAACGCCCCATACCTCTGGGGTGGGAAAACGCCCTTCGGCATCGATTGCAGCGGATTCACACAGATGGTTTATAAGCTGAATGGGTATAAACTTTTCAGAGACTCCACCCAACAGTCAGCCCAGGGAATGCCTTTAAGTTTCATTGAGGAATCTGAACCCGGGGACCTGGCATTTTTCGATAACAAGGAAGGGGTCATCAATCACGTGGGAATCATGATGAGTGACAACTATATTATCCATGCCCACGGAAAGGTGAGGATTGACAGGATTGACCATTCAGGAATCTATAATCCAGAGCTGGGGAAACACACTCATCAGCTGCGGGTAATTAAAAAGATCATCTAGTCCTGCGCCCATTCTTATTTCCGGATTAAAGGGTTCGAGGAGAATATTTTCAACAGAAAAAAGGCGCAGCTCCTTCACCCCAAATAATACAAAAAGAAAACCGCCTGGAACTATCGGCCCAGGCGGTTTTTTTTATGGTAATGTCCCGTCCTAAAATAGCGATACACTAAAATTCACAGTGTATGAAAAGTCA
>CBFGYW010000514.1:0-1732 GCA_965653085.1 uncultured Salinimicrobium sp. | reverse complement strand
ATTGATATCAGTAGGAGTAGCAGCACCAGTAGAATCACACTGAAACCTATATTCAGAAAATGTGCCCACTGAGGCTCAACCCCCTGGTCCAAAAGAAATCTTTCCAGAAAGCGGAAATGTTCCAGATCTTCCTGCAGCATTATCTAAAGATATTTCTTTTCGACGTAGAATGGGCCGAAAGGCAGGACAGAGCTGATGCAGATGATAAGTAAAGTTTTAAGGTTCCACTGCATAGGCTTATAAAGAAGAAGGGCACCAAAGATATAGGCAACGAATAAAACCCCGTGCGCCATCCCCACTACCTCCACCATCTGAGGCCAGTCCCAGATATATTTCAGGGGCATTGCGATAAAGAGTAACAGTAGAAAAGAGGTTCCTTCAAGGATGCTGGTCCATTTGAAAATTCTGATCGTATTTGACAATTCCATGGCTTTGATTTTCTGGCTGCAAATATAAGCATAAATGAGGGAATGACCTTGGCAGATTCAGGTCTTTTCCACTAGTAAAACAGGAGAATATTTTATGGTCTTTTCACCGATAGAAACTCAGTTTTCCCTAATTTGCGGACAATTCAGAAAAAGAAGATAATGAGCAAAAAGATATTAGTGACGGGAGGCCTGGGATTCATTGGGTCACATACCGTGGTAGCCCTTCAGGAAAGGGGATTTGAAGTAGTGATCATAGACAATCTTTCCAATTCATCCCTTGATGTTCTTTCAGGGATCACCGGAATTACCAGAATAGCCCCTGAATTTGAGAAGATCGACCTAAGGGATAAAGCTGCTGTATCCGATTTCTTCCAACAGCATTCAGATGTGGAAGGCGTGATACATTTCGCTGCCTCTAAGGCAGTGGGGGAAAGCGTGGAGAATCCGCTGCTTTATTACGAGAACAATCTGTCCACCCTCATTTACCTTTTGCAGAACCTGAAGGATAAGGCGCAGCCGAAGTTCATCTTCAGCTCATCCTGTACGGTTTACGGGCAGGCCGATGAACTTCCCATTACTGAAAGTGCTCCGGTAAAAAAAGCTGAATCACCTTATGGCAATACCAAACAGATTGGAGAGGAGATCATTGCAGATATTTGTAAGGTGAATAAGAATCTGAAGGCGATCTCTCTTCGTTATTTCAACCCCATTGGGGCACACCCTAGCGGACAGATTGGAGAACTGCCTATTGGTACTCCCCAGAATCTTGTTCCTTTCATCACCCAGACTGCCATAGGGCAGCGGGAGAAACTTTCTGTGTTCGGTGATGATTATCCAACTCCTGATGGGACCTGTATCAGGGATTATATTCACGTGATGGACCTCGCCAGAGCACACGTGGTGGCTCTGGAAAGGCTGATAAATAATGAGCAGGAGGGGAATTATGAAGTTTTCAACCTTGGCACAGGCACTGGGAATTCTGTTCTGGAGGTCATAAAGTCCTTTGAGTCGGTTTCCGGGGAAAAATTGAATTATCAGTGATGATCGCTTTCATCAGGAACAGAATCCATAAATATCACGAAAAAGGTAAGGCTTGGAACCATTATGGGTCCAACTTATTTCAATACCTTTTATACGAAGACGGCATCCTATAGACATTTGTAAACTATGGTCAACAGGAAGCGATTCGGTGTGATTTATTTTTCCGACTTTATCACATATTTATAGAACAGAAAAACATACAAATGAATTCGCCATGATCCTTTTCTCAATTCAATTTCTATACAATGATCAAAACATTGAGG
>CBFGYW010000513.1:0-1736 GCA_965653085.1 uncultured Salinimicrobium sp. | reverse complement strand
AAAGGTTCTTCGTCAGCACCTGGATCTGGTCGTGGAAAGCACGGGCACTTTCAGAAGCGGTATTGAAGGCACCTACTGAGTTGGCGGCGTTAACATAAGCGTCTTTCACGGTAGAGAGGGCCTGTGTTACTTCGCGGGTTTTCTGAGTATAGTCACCGGTAGCAGCTACTACATCGGTAATATCGTTCATGTTGCTGATGGTCGTGTTGAGCCTTTTGAAACCTTCGCCAAGACGGTTGAGGTTTGTTGGCGTAATGTCAGCTGCCAGCATGGCTTTGTCCAGTGAACCCAGAACATCGCCAGGAGCGGCTTTTCCGGCAATCTTACCGGTATTGTCGTCCACGGCGGGATAAATCAGGTAAAGGATACCATAGGTCAGGAACACCAGGGCTTCTGTGGTCAGACCGATCTTCAGCCAGATGTCGGCATCCGGTGCGTGGATGATCTTTCTTAATGCACCCCAGATAACAATTGCTGCTGCGACAGAGACGAATACGTCTACTAGTTTACTTACTTTAGGAGGAATAGCTGCTGCCATAAAATAAATCTTTTGATTTTTTAAAGAATGGTTGGTTAAAAACTTAATATGAACAATAGGTTAGAGAGGGGGTCACTGAGGACCCCTCACTAAATCCATATGTAATTACTTTTCGTTTAAATTATTTCTTGCGACTAGTTGGCGCTGGAAGATCAATTACTGTACGGAAGCCAATGTAGGATTTGGTGGAATCCTGGTACTCGTAGGTTGCCGTACCTGTCTGAAGATAGTATCCTACGTCCTTCCAGCTTCCGCCGCGGATCACTTTACGCTTCATGCGGGGAGGATCGGAATCTTTTGCATTCCAGCGAACATCAGGGTTCATATCGTGCTGGAAGTTTGTACGGCCTTCGTAGTAGATGGAAGAAGTCCACTCCGCTACGTTTCCGCTCATGCAATACAGACCGAAATCGTTGGGCCAGTAAGCATCTGCACGTACTGTGTAGAATCCACCATCTTCAGGATAGTTACCACGGCCGGGTTTGAAGTTGGCCAGGAGACATCCCTTCTTGTTTCTCAGGTAGTAGTTACCCCAGGGGAACATCGACTGTGAACGTCCGCCACGGGCTGCATACTCCCACTGTGCCTCTGTAGGCAGACGGAAGTCAGACTCCTGTACTCTTTTCTTTGAATCCAGCCAGGAGTTCAGGTACTGGGTTCTCCAGTTACAGAACGCATCGGCCATTTTCCAGTTCACACCAACCACCGGATAGTTTCCGAAAGCCGGGTGGGCAAAATAGCGCTTGGTCATGGGCTCATTGTAAGAATACGAGAAGTCACGGATCCACACCAGGGTATCAGGGTAGATACGTACGGGGAATCTTTCTATGAAGGCTGAACGGGGTTTAGTTGCATTTTCCCTTTTTGCGGCTTCCTTGAGGTCAAAGCGCTCCACCTGGTAAACCAGCTTGGAAGGGTCGATTTCTTTTTTACCGAAAATGCGGTCTTCGGGAGGCAGGATCATGTCAGACATCTGCTCGAGGACCTTGGGATCATTCCATTTTACGGTTTTCATTTTAGCCCAGTCAACGTGCTCGTTTCCGTCACCATCAGCTTTCACATAGCCCATCTTCTTGGCAGCGATAGAATCGCGAACCCAGTAAACGAACTGACGATACTCATTGTTGGTGATTTCTGTGGCATCCATCCAGAAGCCGGAGATAGAAACTGATTTGTTACGGGCACTGAAGGCATAAGC
>CBFGYW010000512.1:0-1743 GCA_965653085.1 uncultured Salinimicrobium sp. | reverse complement strand
CATAAGTTCCTTGGTATTGGCAATTACAGCATCATAAAGCTGCTCTGCTTCTTCAGTGGAAAGGTCCGGTTGTTCTGCTACTCCCTTCTGAAGCTGGATGAGTGCCATCACCGAATAATTGATGATACCTATGAACTCCGGCGCCTCCCCCTCATCCACACGTCGGGACTGATTCTGCTGCAGGCTGCGGATCCTCTGGGCCTTGATGAAGATCTGATCTGTTAGTGAGGGCAGCCTTAATATTCGCCAGGCGCACCCGTAATCCTTCATTTTATTGACAAAGAGACTGCGGCAAATGTTAACCACCGCATCGTATTCCCTGGAGGTATTCTTCATAGAAAAGGCTAATTTGCGTAAATTTCGCTGAAATATTTTAAAACGTCAAAGTTAATTTAAAATCCCTCCCAATCCACATGTATATCAACTGCAATGGTGCCCTGATAGACTTCCAGACCCCAAAGGTGATGGGGATTCTCAACCTTACGCCCGACTCCTTCTACGATGGAGGCCGCAATCAGAGCGAGGCCGATTATCTAGCTCATGCCGAAAGGATGCTGGTGGAAGGTGCTGCTTTCATCGATGTAGGCGCTTACAGCAGCAGGCCCGGTGCCATAAACATCAGCGAGCAGGAGGAATTGGAACGAATTGTACCCATAGTAAGAGCTCTGGTGAAAAACTTCCCGGAGGTAATTCTTTCCATAGACACCTTCAGAAGCAAAGTCGCCCGACAGTGCGTGGAAGCCGGAGCGGCCATCATTAACGATATTTCGGGGGGCAATCTGGATAAGGATATGATGAAGACGGTTGCCGAACTCCAGGTGCCTTATATCCTGATGCATATGCGGGGCACCCCTAAGAATATGAAGGACCTGAATACCTATGACGATCTCCTGCAGGATATCCTCTTCTATTTTTCCGAAAAGATCGCGGAAGCCAGGGCACTGGGAATTAATGATTTGATCATTGATCCCGGTTTCGGATTCTCAAAAAATATCGAACAGAACTTTCAGCTGATGTCCCAACTGGAACTCTTCGAATCCTTGAAGCTCCCCCTCCTCTCCGGGATTTCGAGAAAATCGATGATCTACAAAAGCCTTGGCATCACTCCCGACCAGGCCCTGAACGGAACCACAGTCTTAAATACTGTTTCCCTTCTGAAAGGTGCCCATATCCTTCGCGTACACGATGTAAAGGAGGCAGTGGAAACCATTAAACTCACGGCTGCCTTCAGAAAGGGGAACCAAACCGGGAATAACTGTGCTGCACCTTTTTAACTTTTTAACTTTTTATCTTTTCCATACATTTACAAAAATCAAAACCAGACCTTGGATTTCCTAGACCTCCGCATCCTCGATATTGTTGACATTGTCCTCATTGCTGCCTTACTTTACTATTTCTACAAGCTGGTAAAAGGAACCGTTGCCGTCAATATCTTCATTGGTATCGTGATCATCTATCTGGTATGGCTCCTTACCCGGGTACTGCAAATGGAGATGCTCAGCAACATCCTGGGAGAATTCATCGGAGTAGGAATGTTTGCGCTGATAGTGGTATTCCAACAGGAGATCCGTAAATTCCTTCTGATGATCGGCTCTACCAATTTCGCCCGCAGAAGGCGATTTTTCCAGACGCTCCGCCTTATCAAGGATGACCTGGAAACCCCGAACGATGTCGAAGCCATCATCCGCGCCTGCGAGCATATGGGGAAAACGAATACCGGAGCCCTAATCGTAATCCAGAAAA
>CBFGYW010000511.1:0-1752 GCA_965653085.1 uncultured Salinimicrobium sp. | reverse complement strand
ATAATACTGTTCCGTTTTGAGTAACTTCCTTATGTGCGGCAATGACAAAACAATTTAAATTGATTTCCGGAAGCTCTATGCATCCATTATCAATTTCATTTTTTAAAGGAATAGAATCCTTTCTTGTAGTGAAGGAAGCAAGGATATTCTGGTCGTCCTGAGCTTTAAGGACAATAAAATATTTAGGTTTGGCAGGATTACCGTTTTTAAAATAGAAAGGATCGAAATAGATAATAGTACCTTCCTGGAACATTTTTAATGAGATTCCTGGAAATCGCTATAAATCATTTTTTTCCTCTCATCGTGGTCTATTAAAGATCCCATATCGATGACAAGTTCAGTATTATTGATTTCTTCCCTTTCCAATAACTCAAGAACTGAATTTTCTACTGCCGTGATATGCCACGGAGAATTTTTTCTATGAGTGTAGGATACCAGTTCCTTGGCTGTTTTCTTGCCAAATTCTTCAATAACAAAATCCAGTAAATTCTTCTGTGATTGGACCAAATTTCCACACTTTGTACTTCAAATTAAAAAAAGGGATCCCGCTTTTTTATGGAAAGTTCATCCAATATATAGATGAGCTTTAAAGCTTTGGTCTTAGAGAGATTTGGGATATTATTGGAAAGATAAATAATGGTGTTCCCAACTTTATCTATTTGAGTATTAGATAATTTTATGTATGAAGTTTTTTCCACACAGCGAAATTAGTCGAAATAAACGACCTGTACAATACTATTCTTTATAAGTAACTGGAGTTGTTCTTAGAGCTATTAAAACTTTTAGTACAATACTGAAACTCTGCGCTGGCAGCAGTCCTGGCAATCTTTCCTGCGGTAAACAAAAATCCTGTCAGGCGGACTGGAGGGAGATGATAGAGAAGAGGGAGGTTGAGGCTGGGACTGAAAATATTCTAATTATAGCGAATTTGGAGCCTGAGGATTTAAGCTTTGGGTAATTCTTTACAGCAGAAACTTCAACACATCTCTGCTTCCGTGAAGAACTCTTACAATTCTAATATGGTTGACAAAGATCCTGTAGAATATGGTATGGGAAACACAGGGAAAACTGAAAAGGCCTTTCTGGACTTCATTGCGTTCCCTACCTATCAAGGGATTTCTCGAAAGAAGCTGGAAATATGATTTTAATTCCTTTATATAACGCAGTGCCTGCTCCTCTCTAAATTTTTCAACCCCAAATTCATAAAGGTCCCTGATATCCTGATGAGCCCTCTGCGATATAATGCAATGGTCCATTACGACTTTTTCAGGGATTCAATAATCTCATCCATTGTCATCGCACTATCGGGACCATCCCAACCCAGCGCAATTTCTTTTCTCAGATCCTCGATTGCCCTTTCCCGATACCGCTGATGAAGGCTTAAGGCGTCCTTTATAACCTCTCTGGAATTTAGATATTCCCCAGAGGCTACCAGCCCGTCAATATATTCCTCCAGCCTTACTTTTTCCTGGGAATTTTCGCCGTTTCTATAGTGTTCTACTGCTTCTTCTATAGCTGAAATTTGGTTCTGGTTCGGTTGGTATACATCTTTCTCAGTTTCCTGGGTGAGAATGGTATAAAGAGCCTCCAGCAGCTGTACGTCCTCTTCCTGCTTTATCCTCTCTATCAGTTTTTCTTTCAGTTCTTTGCTGGTCATGGCTTCAGTCTTTATTCTGCTTACTTCAAAGATATGAAGAAATGCATAGAAAGTTCTCTAGTGTGTGAAAGCAGGGAAAAGCGAAAAGCCATTTC
>CBFGYW010000510.1:0-1756 GCA_965653085.1 uncultured Salinimicrobium sp. | reverse complement strand
AAACCCGAAGATTTATATGAGAGATCAAAGGAGTCGCCTGCTTCTGAAGAGGAGGGGGTTATAAACATCGATGCCGGAGTTTCAGTTCTTGAAAGCAAACCGGAAGCCAACAAAGGTTATGCTGTTTTTCAATCGAACAATGGAAGATACAGGATAATCCTGCTGGCATAAGGTTCTTAAATAAAATTTAAAAATCCCGGCCCCTCCGCCGGGATTTTCTTTTTAAGCGTAACTTGGGGAGAGCTGTTGAAAAAAACTTAGTATGCCAGGCCACAAAAGATCGGTTGTCCTAACTTCAGAAGTATGAATTTGATTCGCAAGGTGTTCCGGAACCTTACGGAGGATTCCAAAATACGTATAGCTTCCTATCGCAGTTACGGCACCAGGAGCCATCTTTATATGCTTGGCCGCGCACTCGATGATGATGAGCTGAAGATCCGCGAGGAACAATCGCTGCCATATACCCTCAGGAACACCTACAAACAATTTAATACCGATGAAATTGCCAATGCTGAAATACACCTCCATCTGCCCAATGGAGCTGTACTGGCAGCCAGGACTAATGCAGAAGGTTATTTCCTCTTCGACAAGACAACCTCCATAAACCTGAAAGCCTATGCCGATATAGAGGGCTGGCTGCCCTTGAAACTTCAGTTTGGCCAACCCATCAAAAACGCGGTGATCTCTTCCAACAACGAATTTGAAGGGGAGTTGTTGATTCCCCCTGTAAGTGCCGAATTCGGGGTTATCAGCGATATTGACGACACCATCCTTCACACGGGGGTCACCTCCTTTCTGAAATGGCGGGTGGTGCGGAATTCCCTCTTCAAAAATGCCTATGACAGGATTTCCCTTGAAGGTTCCCCCCAGTTTTATAATGCACTACATTTGGGAAAGCAGGGATTTGGGAAAAACCCCATCTTCTATCTCAGCAATAGCCCCTGGAATTTATACGAATACCTGAAGCTGTTCCTGGAGATCAACGATTTTCCGAAGGGGCCAATCCTGCTGCGGGATTTCCGCACCCCCTTCGACAAGACTCTTAAGCCTGAGAAGCCACATAAACAGAAGGAGATACTGAATATCCTGAAGACTTATCCCGACCTTAAGTTCATACTTATCGGGGACAGCGGAGAACACGACCCAAGGATCTATACCGATATAGCCGTCCAGTTTCCCGACAGGATCCTCGCCATCTATTTACGCAGTGTAAAGCATCGACGCCGGATGCAAAGGGTGCAGAGTATCGTGGATAATTTTAAGACCGTGCCGGTGCTTTCGGTAAATGCTTCAAAGGAGGCCGAAGATCACGCCAGAGCCAACGGTTTTATTAAATAAGCTTCCTGTGCCTATTGAAAAAAAGCCACGACTCCACGAACCGTTTTTATAGTCTCCGTGGAATCGTGGCTTAAAGATATTCTGAAGTCCTGGGAAGATAAGGGTTGTGAATCCCCAGGATTCCTGATCTAATCTTTAAAAAGTCCGTTCAGCTGCCCATCCACCCTGGTAATTATATTTCCGAGGTCCTCCGGGTTATCGACGAAATTGATATTATCCACATCGATGATCAGCAGCGGCCCCTTGTTATAGTTATGGATCCAGGCTTCGTACCGCTCGTTCAGGCGGCTCAGGTAATCAATGGAGATGGAATTTTCATATTCCCTGCCTCTCTTGTGGATCTGTGCCACAAGATTCGGGATGCTGCTTCTAAGATAGATAAGCAGGTCCGGCCCCTTTACCACACTTTCCATAAGAT
>CBFGYW010000509.1:0-1758 GCA_965653085.1 uncultured Salinimicrobium sp. | reverse complement strand
GTGTATTTGAGGAAAGGGGGCTCCTTTTTCGAGACTTCCTGGGCCCCCATCGGGAGGCTGCAGATCATAACGGAAAAGAGGAGCAGTAGGGAAAGGTACTTTTTCATTTTAAAGGGTGTTTTCAATAGTTTTCTGAATAAATCAGGTATTTAAGGCAAAGGCATCTATACCTTCACGTAGATTTTCTTTTTGTCCATCCAGTAGCCCATCAGCCACATTCCTACTACAAAAGTAATGGCGAAGAGCAGGGAGGCATTGAGGTCGGAGAGCCAGCTGAGATAGAAATTGCGGTAGAGCCAGGGTTTCAGGCTGCCGCCATCGATCCAGATGATGCCCATCAGTTTGGCAAAGACTCCCGACATTACAAAGATAAACAACGGATTCTTTCCGAAGACTTCAAAGAAGTAGGTCCACTTCTTCCGGTTGAAGACCTCGATAATGAGGATGAGGCCGCTGATGAGCAGCAGGCTCCAGCCGATGGAATAGACGGCGTAGGAGCTGGTCCAGAGGCCTTTGTTGTAGGGGAATACCAGGTCCCAGAATTCGGCGATGAAAAGGGCTGCAAATCCCGCTGCAGCGAGTTTTCTCACGGTGGTGAAGCTGTTGCCCCACTTCTGGATGAAAAGCCCTGCCACATAGCCCGCAATCACGTTTACGATGGCCGGCAGGGTGCTCAGCAGGCCTTCGGGGTCGAAGGGGAAGCCGAAGCCGGTCCACAGGTTGTCGGGGTTGAAGACCAGCAGGTCGAATTTCAGGGCGGCATTGCCCTGAGGGCTGTAGGGGTCGGCGGGGTCTCCGAAATAATACATTATGGCCCAGTATCCCAGCAGGATGACGGCGCTGAGGATGACGGAGCCTTTCAGTTTAAGATACCGCACAATAAGGCTGGCGAAGAGGTAGCAGAGGGCGATGCGTTGCAGCACTCCCATAATCCGCATCCCGGAAAAATCCTTCAGGAAAAAACCGTCTTCGGTGCGATAGACGAAGGGAAAAGCGGAAAGCAGCAGGCCGATGAGGAAGATGAGAAAGCTCCTTTTGAATACTTTTCTAAGGAAAACCGCTTCACTCTGCTGTTCGAATTTCCGCATACTGAAGCTCATCGCATTCCCTACCACGAAGAGGAAGCTGGGGAAGACGAGGTCGGGGAGGGTGAACCCGTGCCAGGGGGCGTGTGTGAAGGGGGCATAGATGCTGCCCCAGCTGCCGGGGTTGTTCACCAGCACCATCAGGGCAATGGTAAGCCCGCGGAGCACATCAAGGGCGAGGTAACGTTGTTTCTTCGGTGCCGCAGCGGCAGCCTTGGCGGGTGTCTTTTCCTGTGGAATGGCAGTGATCATTGGCAAAGATTCCTATTATAAGGTACAGCCCGTCGACTGGTGAAAAGCGAGGGCGAAAAATATTTTATAAAAATAGAAATTTTAATGAAAGGAACTATCTTTCATAAAAATTTTACAGAAGTCTTTTGGCAGAGACTATTTTTGCGTTATTTTTAAGCTCTTAAATAGCACCAACCAAAATATCTGTGCAGAGCCAACTATGAAGAATTATCAGGAATTTCTCGCTCAACTGGAGCAACTGGAAAACAGCAGCAATGTCGAACGCAAAAAGTACCTTCAGAAGGTCAAGATCATCAGGACCCTGTTCTTCGAAGGCGCCAAGACGAACACCGATATCTGCGAGCAGTTCCACGTAAGCTCCCCCACTTCCATCCGCCTCCTTTCGCAGCTGATGGATGAAGGCCTGGTGAAAAAAGAGGGC
>CBFGYW010000508.1:0-1769 GCA_965653085.1 uncultured Salinimicrobium sp. | reverse complement strand
GCGAGAGAAGGCAGGTCGTTACAGAAATCGAGCAGAAGGTTGAGCCGCTCTGTCTTTAGCTTTTCTAATGTTTCCATGAAAGTAAAAAAGTTTAAGTATATGTGTTTGTTTCTACCACAGGTTTGGTTATAGTGGCAAGGTTATGTTAAATTTAATAAAATATTAATGAATTAAACAAATGCTGAACAAAATAATTTTTCGATATTTTAAACCTCAGTGGATCCTCAGATAAAAGGTAAAATAAGACAGGCCAAGCTGAAGTCTGGAGCCTGGTGGTGCGGCCGGCAAAACTTTCTGAGGAATATCTTGCACAGCCGGCGGCGTAGCATCAAATTCGGGGTTTATGCAGAAGGGCGAGATTTACCCATTGCCAGATATGGATGCTGGTTTCGTTGTTACCAGCACCGTAGGAGTTCCATTCCTTCTGAAGCTCCCTGAAGTCGAACCAGCCTCCAGCTTCTGAGGCCTTCAGGGCCTCCAGGCTGGCTTCCACGAAAACTTTGAGGTCTTCCCCCAGCCATTCCCTCTGCGGGGTCTGGAGGGCCCGTTTTGGGGCGTGGCTAAGGTCTCCCGGCAGCATTGACTTCAGGAGTTCCCGCAGCAGATATTTCTGGGTAGTACCCTGGATCTTAAAGGACTCGGGCTGGGCGAAGGCGAATTCCACCAGGCGGTAGTCCAGGAAGGGTTCCCGCAGTTCGGTGCTGTATGCCATGGAAATGCGATCGTTGAAGCGCAGGGCCCGGGGGATCTTGGTGTAGAAAAGGTCGCGGTACTGCAGATTCTGAAGCTGATTATCGAAAGGGGCCGGATAGGAAGGCTTTTCCGCCAGGGCTGCGAATTCTTCCGAGAGGACATTCCTTCGGAAGGGATTTTTGTGACCGGTTCCCTGGATAACTGAATCGCCCGTAGATTTTGGCAGGTAATAATCATAGCCGGCCCATTGCTCATCCATTCCCTGGCCGTCCAGCAGCACTCTTACCCCATCCTGCTGTGCCTGCTCAAAGATCTTTGAATAGGCGAGGGTGGGGATCCCCCCGAAGGGTTCATCCTGCAGGGCCGCAATGGCCATTGCCAGACCTGGGACTTCCTCCGGCGAGAGTTTCACCTTCGACAGCGGATTCCCGGTAGTGGCTATCATCTGCTGTACCCAGGGCAGCTCATCGTAGCGCTCGTCTCCGGTGTAGAAGGTGTAGGCCTGGATGTGTTTTTTTCCCTCGGTCCGGTTCACCAAAGCCAGCAGCAGGGAGCTGTCGACACCCCCGCTGATATTGAAGCCTACGGGGACATCGGCGCGGAACCTCAGGGCGATGCTGTCTTTCAGAAGTTTCAGGTATTTTTCTTTAGCCTCCTCAAAGCTGTGGTCGGTGCGAATCTTTTTAACCCGCGCCACGAAATCATACCAGCGCTCCAGAGTCATTTTTTCCGCTTTAAACTGCAGAAAATGTCCGCCGGGCAGCTGATGTATCCCGTCGATAAAAGTCTCGTCAGGAGCGCCGTAGGAGCCGTAGGAGAGGTAACTGGCCCACAGTTTTCTATTAGGTGAAGACCTTTCCACAACTAATTGTATGGCTTTTATTTCACTGCTGAAATAAAGGGAATCCCCCTCCAGACTGTAATAAAAAGGTTTCACCCCAAACCGGTCCCTCGCGGCAAAAAGGACCTTCTCCTGCCGGTCCCAAATGGCAAAGGAAAACATTCCGTTAAAGCGGTCAAGACAGTCTTTTCCCCAGATGATGAAGGCAGCCAGCAGCACTTCCGTATCGGAGTTG
>CBFGYW010000507.1:0-1771 GCA_965653085.1 uncultured Salinimicrobium sp. | reverse complement strand
TATTAATGCTGAAGGGCACTCCGTAGCTCAGACTTGCCATCCCATAGCCCTTCTGAAAAAGGACCTTCCCATCCTTTACCACCATCACCGCACCCCCCGGCACCTCTTTTCCGGAATACGGGATCATATACTGGTCCACCTTCCCCGCCGGATCGGTTCCCACAGGCTGGACGGTGCTGACGAGAATGGAATAGCGGCCCTGGGCTTCCTCGAACGGACTCACCTCGATCCTATATTTCCCGGCCGATCTGGTTTCGAAATTAAAGGCTTCCGGCCCTTCCGCAGGACCGTCGAACTGCCCCTGCAGCTCCCCTTTTTCATCAAAGATCTTCACCACCGCATCCACGCTGGCCTGATGGACCTTTCCGAACACCACCTGGGCCGAATCCAGGGAAAGCGTATATGAATGCACGGCCTGGGAAGACAGCGAATCCGCAATTTGCTTGCCCAGGATGATGCCCCTTTCCTTTTTCCCTGAATCCTGCGCCAGGGCAATTCCGGTACTCAGAAGGAAGGCAGCTGCGAATAGTCCAAATTTTTTCATAATTGTGGCATATTAATAGTTAAATATAATTCAATTTACGGAAAAAAGTCCACCTGTTTCACAAAATATCCTAAGAAAAATTGTGCTTCCGCAGAAAAAATTTGCCACCTATTCCAGCGCCGGAAATAGGATTATTTAGTATCTTAAAGCTCTTTATATAAATCCGAAGAAATTATGAAAATAGGAGTTACAGGTGCTACCGGCCAGCTGGGAAGGCTGGTGATAGCCGAATTGAAGAAACATAGACCCGCGGAAGAAATTGTGGCCTTCGCCCGCTCCAGGAAGAAGGCGGAAGAGCTCGGACTCGGAGTGGAAGTGCGGGAGGCAGATTACGACCGGCCGGAAACCCTGGAGAAGGCCCTGGAAGGCATCGACCAGCTGATGATGATCTCTGCTTCCGAAGTCGGGAAAAGGGAGCCGCAGCATAAAAACCTGCTGGAGGCGGCCAGCAAGGCACAGGTGAAACGGATCGTTTACACCAGCCTGCTGCACGCCGACACCTCGTCCATCAGCCTCGCCGGGGAGCATCTGGCCACCGAAAAGGCACTGAAGGAAACGGGGATTCCCTACACCATTCTTCGCAACGGCTGGTATACCGAAAACTACACCAACTCCATTCCGGGAGCCCTGGGCGCCGGGGCTTTCATCGGCAGTGCCGGCGAAGGCAGGATCTCCTCGGCCACCCGACAGGACTTTGCCGAAGCAGCCGTGAAGGTGCTTACTTCCGAAGGGCACCAGGGCAAGGTTTACGAACTCGCTGGCGATGAAGCCTATACCCTGAGCGAGCTGGCGGAAGAGATCTCGCGACAATCCGGAAAGGACATCCCCTATAAGAACCTGCCCGAATCGGAATACGCCGCAATCCTGGGCCAGGTGGGCGTGCCGGAACCCTGGAACAACCACATCGCCAACTGGGACGTCTCCGTGGCCGAAGGCGCCATCTACGACGACAGCCGACAGCTGTCAAAACTGATAGGCCGCCCTACAACCCCAATGTCACAGACGGTGGCAGAAACCCTTAGGGGCAGCGAAGGATCTGGCAAATAAACGGGGAAATGAAAGACTACAGCATCCCCAAAAATACCCACATCGGCCATGTTCACCTAAAGGTGGCCGATCTGCAACGTGCTCTGGATTTTTACTGCGGCCTGCTGGGGTTCGAACTCATGCTCACCTACGGCCCCGAGGCGGCATTCATCTCGGCCGGCGGATATCATCACCACATCT
>CBFGYW010000506.1:0-1772 GCA_965653085.1 uncultured Salinimicrobium sp. | reverse complement strand
ACCGCCTCGTTGTAGCGGTTCCTCGCCACGTTGATGCGGTTCTCGGTGCCTTCCAACTGCGACTGCAGGTTCAGGAAGTTCTGGTTGGCTTTCAGATCTGGGTATCTCTCCACAGTTACTAAGAGCCTGGACAGGGCAGAAGATACTTCCCCCTGGGCTGCGCGGAACTGTTCCATCTGCTCGGGATTCAGGTTGCTGGCATCCACATTCACCGAAGTTGCCTTGGATCTTGCCTCAATCACATCGGTTAAGGTACCTCTTTCGAACTCTGCTGCCCCCTGGACGGTGTTCACCAGGTTTCCGATGAGGTCATTTCGTCTCTGGTAGGAGCTCTCCACGTCTGCCCAGGTCTGCTGTGCAGTCGCCTCTCTGTCTACTGCGGAATTATAGATTCCGGAGGACCAGGCGATAATGATTATGATAAGGACTGCGATGATCCCTACAGGTATAAGCCACTTTTTCATGTTATAGTTGGTTTTTTAGTTGGATTAAGCTTGATTTGATGGTTTCCAGTTTCCTGATGATTTCAAAATTATCCAGGGTCTTCCTGCCTTCCTCCTTCAGATGAGTCTTTGCCCCTTCCAGGGTAAAGCCTCTTTCCTTTACGAGATGGTAGATCAGCTCCAGGTTTTTAATGTCTTCAGGAGTAAATTTACGATTTCCCTTGGCATTTTTTTTCGGTTTTATGATATCAAATTCCTTTTCCCAGAATCTGATAAGGGAGGTGTTGACGCCAAAGGCCTCGGCGACCTCGCCAATTCCGTAATAAAGCTTCTCCGGCAGATCTATATGCATTAATCGAGAGATTGGTTTTCCTGTTCGGCCTGCTGAACGATCTCGTCAAATTCTGCAGGCGACAAATGCCCGTAATAGAAATTCAACGGATTGATCTTCTCGTCGTCCTTGAAGATCTCGTAGTGCACGTGAGGTCCCTGCGAGCGGCCCGAGCTTCCAACAAAACCTATCAGGTCTCCCCGCTGTACCTTCTGCCCCTGTTTCACGTTGTACTTGTAAAGATGGGCATATAAACTGACATAGCCATAGCCATGGTCGATTCTGATGTGGTTTCCGTATCCGCTGGAACGGTTATCGGCCCTTACCACCACCCCATCTCCTGTGGCGTAGACAGGGGTGCCTTTTAATGCTGAAAAATCCATTCCGTAATGGAATTTCCGCACCTTGGTGAAGGGGTCGGTCCTCCAGCCATAACCTGAAGCCATGCTTTTCAGGTCCTCATTCCGCACGGGCATAATGGCAGGAATGGATGCCAGCAGCTTTGCCTTGTCTTCTGCAAGGGCTGCAATCTCATCCAGGGAGCGGGACTGAACCACGATCCGCTTGGTGAGCATATCCAGACGTTTGCTTGTTTCTATAATGAGTTTTGAATTGTTGAAGCCTTCCAGGTCCTTGTAGCGGTTTATCCCCCCAAAACCTGCCATCCGCTGTTCCTCGGGGATGGGGTTGGCTTCAAAATAAAGTCGGTAGATATTGTTGTCCCTGTCCTCAATGTCTGCCAGCACCCTTTGTACCTGGTCCATTTTCTTGTTCAGGAGTTCGTACTGCAGCTGCATGTTTTCCAGTTCCCTTGCCAAAGCCTTTTCCTTGGGGGTCTCGATCTGCGGAATATTGATGTAAATGAGCAGGAGAATGAATCCGGAGAGGAAGGAGGCCAGCAGACCCAGCAGGATAAAACCCAGACGGCGGCCTTTCTTCCGCTCTATCTTTTTATAGGATAAGGTATCGCTATCGTAATAATATTTAACCTTCGACAT
>CBFGYW010000505.1:0-1773 GCA_965653085.1 uncultured Salinimicrobium sp. | reverse complement strand
TGTTATGGTTCTGAAATGGATTTGAATTGTTTTTGAACCGAAGGTGGGGAGGGAGAGAATTTAACTTTCAACAGCCTCTGCGTCACCTCTTAAAACCCTGTCCCAGGGAGACCAATATATTGCGACCAGCGTTACCAGTGGCAACACCAGCAGGTACCAGGAATTAGAGACCAGGTCAAGGTAGCTGAGGTTTCCTTTTGCAAAGCTTATCAATAACAGCACCTGGGCACCATAAGGCAGCAGTCCCTGGAATACGCAGGAGAAAATGTCCAGGATTGCAGCTGACTTCCTCCTATCCAGTTTATAGGCCTCAGAGATCTCTTTCGCAATAGGTCCCGAAATGATAATGGATGTAGTCAGCAAGAAGGACTTTATAAACAGCTTTATTGAAGACGGCCTCCGAGTAAAGGAAGTAGAAGAAATAACAAAACACCAGAAACAGAAAGCCAAACCAGAATTTTACCCCAGCCCCTTTGCCTCACGAGCGTCTTCTAAAACGTTTGAATTCGGCAAACCATCAAGGAACGGTCCTACAATGTGAACATTATCAATAAAACAATGATAGCAACAGAAAAACAGAAAAAAGGGATGTACGAGAACGTACTCCACCAATTCAACCAGACTGCCGATCTTATAGGTCTAAACTCAAACATCAGAAAGATCCTTTCTGTCACCAATAACGAAATCATCATTCACTTTCCTGTAAAGATGGATAACGGTGAGGTGGAAGTTTTCACCGGATACCGTGTGCAGCACAACAATGCGCTGGGGCCATACAAAGGAGGTCTTCGTTACCACCCTACAGTAGATGTGGATGCAGCGAAAGCTCTTGCCATGTGGATGACCTGGAAAACTTCCCTGGCAGGATTGCCATACGGAGGTGCCAAGGGAGGAATCCAGATTGACCCTTCAAAATATTCTGCTTCAGAACTGGAAAGGATCACCCGTAGATTTACTTTCGCTTTAGGAGAAAACATCGGGCCAGAGCACGATATCCCTGCTCCCGACGTAAATACCAACGCCCAGACCATGGCCTGGATCTCCGACACTTATATGTCAACCAAAGCACCTTCAGAGCGTTCCAAAAACCAGCACGTGGTTACTGGAAAACCTGTAGGTTCAGGTGGTCTTGAAGGCCGTGACAGAGCTACCGGTTTCGGAGTATATCTTTGTATTAAACTTGCCGTTGAAAGCAAAGGTGAAACTCTTGAGGGAAAAACCTTTATCGTTCAAGGTTTCGGAAACGTTGGTTACTGGGCAGCCAAATTCCTTCAGGAAGACGGAGCTCTTCTGGTAGGAGTTCAGGATGCCTTCGCTACCCTTCACAATCCTAACGGAATTAATGTAGCCGATCTGTTCGCTCATACTCAAACCACCAAAGGCACCATTGCCAGCTTCTCAAATGCCTTGGAAATCGACAACAACGAGTTCTACGGACTTGATTGCGATATCTGTATTCCAGCAGCTCTAGGAAACCAAATCACTGGTCAGAACGCAGGTCAGATCAAAGCCAGCATTGTTGCTGAAGGAGCCAATGGACCTACAGATAACGAAGGAGAAAGCATTCTTCTCGACAGAGGAATCCTTGTTATTCCCGACATTATGTGTAACTCCGGAGGAGTAATTGGAAGTTATTTCGAATGGCTGCAGAACAGAAACGGGGAGTTTTGGCAACTCGATGAAATCATGGCCAGACTTGAGAAAAAACTTTCTGAAGTTTACAGAAATGTAGAAGCAACAGCAAAAGACCGTCAGACAGACTGGAGGACAGCT
>CBFGYW010000504.1:0-1786 GCA_965653085.1 uncultured Salinimicrobium sp. | reverse complement strand
CATCCGTAAATGACAGCCTCTCCTGCGGTTCCGGAAAGGGATTGTCAAGAATGAATTCCTTTCTGAAGGAAAAGCCCGCCCTTTCGGGTGGCTGCTGAAAGCTACCAGTCCTTGAAGAACCAGTTGTGGATAACTCCGGATTATTGACAAAAGTGCCTACATTGGCTACCGACTTCACCCAGCCCTGTTCCTGCAGTTCTGCCAGCGCCGCCACCACCGTCTTGCGGTGCACCTGCAGGTCTTCCGCAATCTTCCTACTCCCCGGAAGCCGGTCTCCATCTTCCAGCAGCCTGGTCCTCACGGCGTTGATGAACTGGAAAACGATCTGCAGATAGACCGCCTCCTCCTTCTTGCGGTCTATTCTGATAAAGGAATTAAAGGAAATACTTACCGGACTACCCACTTTATTAAATTCGGACTACCAAAATTATCATTTTATCCCCAACCTTTGCCCCGCATAACCAAGTATCTTAGAATTATATGAGAAAATTTAGCCTCCTGCTAATGGCATTTTTCACTCTTCCTTCGGTAGCGCAGGAAGAAAAGGACTCCCTTCCGCAGCAGCAAAATGAACTCGAGGAAGTAATCATTCAGGGCAACAGGATTCAGATCCCCTTCAGCCAGGCCGCCAGGGATATTCAGATCGTTACCCGGAAAGAGATCGAGATGCTGCCCGCCAGGTCCCTCAATGAGGTGCTGTCCTATATCAGCGGAGTGGATATCCGACAGCGGGGGCCTTTCGGGACGCAGACCGATATTTCCATCGACGGAGGGACTTCCGAACAGGCCATAGTGCTGATCAACGGCGTCAAGATGATCGACGCCCAGACCGCCCATAATATGATGAACCTTCCGGTCCCTTTAAGCGCCATAGAACACATAGAAGTCCTTCGGGGTGCTGCAGCCAGGGTTTATGGCATAAATGCGCTTACAGGGGCTGTAAACATCGTTACACGCAGGGAAAGCCAGTCTTCCCTCACTGCCAGCCTGCAGGCCGGAAGTTCTTTTCAGCAAAAGGAGGAAAACGACGGCTCCGGAATCTATGGCGGAGGGGCAGCAGAGCTTACCGGCATCTTCGGAAACCAAAAGCAGCAGCATCTTTTTTCTGCTGCCCAGAGCAACTACAACGGCCAGCGCTACAATTCCGCCTCCCGCAACACCCGCCTGTTTTACACCGGAAACTACGATCTCGATGCCAGTAACAGCCTGAAGGCGATGGCAGGATATGCCCGCAGCCGCTTCGGCGCCAACGGATTCTATGCTGCTCCCGGAGACCGCAATTCCGAAGAATTCGTGAAATCGGCAGTTTTCAGCCTGGCTTCCCGGCACCGTTGGGGCGACTTCAGCCTTTCCCCCCGCATCAGCAACCGCTATGGTGAGGATGACTATCGCTATTTCAAAAATGACCCCACCCGAGGCCGCTCCTCCCACTACACCAACGCCCTGATGCTCGAACTCAACAGCCGCCTGCAAACCTCGCTTGGCCATTTCGGCTTTGGCCTTGAGTCCCGACTGGAGGAGATCCACAGCTCCAATATCGGGAACCATAACCGCGATAACCACGGCGCCTATGCCGAATTCGGGACCAGCCTGGGGGAGAAGTTCCGCGGAAGCCTTGGCATCTATGCCAATTACAACAGCAGTTTCGGCTGGCAGGCTTACCCCGGAATGGATCTCGCCTACCTTCCCGATGATCATTGGAAACTGTCCGCCAGCATCGGCTCCGGCCAGCGCATCCCTTCATTTACCGACCTCTACCTGAACCAGCTCCCCGGAAACGTAGGGA
>CBFGYW010000503.1:0-1787 GCA_965653085.1 uncultured Salinimicrobium sp. | reverse complement strand
CGGTAGCTCCCAAAACAAGGTCCACCCCATCCACAGCAGCCAGTTCCTCGGGCTTCAGTTGGGCGTAGCAGCCAATAGCTATCACAAAGGCATTTTCATTAACCTTTTGTGCCTGCTTCACAATACTTTTAAATCGCTTATCAGCATTATCTGTCACTGAACAGGTGTTGATGACATAAATATCAGCGTACTCGGTAAAGTCAACGCGCTGGAAACCCTCATTCTTGAAACTTCGGGCAATGGTTGAAGTCTCTGAAAAATTGAGTTTGCAGCCGAGTGTATAAAAAGCAACCTTTTTTGGGGTATCCATCATGTTTCTCTTTCCAATTCTGACTCTTCAGAATAGGAGACGGAAGAGTGCAGAGTTTCAGTATTTAAGCTTCCCCAGAATCAAATTGTCCGGGGAGGCAAAGATACCAACTAAAATTGATTTCGAGAAACGAATTCACAGGTCTTGTTTCGTTAATTGATGGCCTGCTTAGGTATTTCCAACTAAGGAAGTTTTACAGAGGAATATTCCCGTGCTTCCTGTCTGCCCTTTCCACCTTTTTGTTCTCCAGCATACTGAAGGCTTTCAGCAATTTCCTTCGAGTATCCCTGGGCCAGATCACTTCATCGATAAAGCCTCTTTGTGCAGCTTCAAAGGGATTAGCAAATTTCTCAGCATATTCAGCCTCTTTTTCCGCCAGTTTCTTTTCAGGGTCAGCAGCCTCCTTGATTTCATTCTTAAAGATGATCTCACTGGCTCCCTTGGCTCCCATCACCGCAATCTCTGCCGTAGGCCAGGCGAAATTCAAGTCTGCCCCAATATGCTTCGAATTCATTACATCATAAGCTCCTCCGTAGGCCTTTCTCGTAATAACCGTGACCTTTGGTACAGTGGCTTCGCTTAAAGCATATAAAAGCTTCGCGCCATGAAGGATGATCCCATTCCATTCCTGATCTGTACCTGGAAGGAATCCCGGAACATCCACCAATACCAGAAGTGGAATATTGAAACAGTCGCAGAAACGGGTAAATCTGGCTGCCTTTTTGGAACTCTCCACATCCAGCACCCCCGCAAGTACCATTGGCTGGTTGGCAACGATTCCTATACTCCGTCCACCAAGGCGGGCGAATCCCACGATAATATTCTCTGCATAATTTTTATGGATCTCAAAGAAAGATTCTTCATCGATGATCCCCTTTATCACCTCATGCATATCGTAAGGTTTCTGCGAACTTTCAGGAATCAAAGAGTCCAACAGCTCCCTGGTCTCCTCCTTTAACTCCACCTCGAGTTTTCGGGCAGTCTCTCTATTGTTCTGCGGAAGATAGCTTAAAAGCGATTTAATATCTTCCAGACAGGCGATATCATTTTCTGAAGTAATGTGGGTCACCCCAGACTTTGTAGAGTGGGTGCTGGCACCGCCAAGTTCCTCAGAGGTGACATTTTCGTTGGTGACAGTCTTAACTACGTTTGGTCCGGTTACAAACATATAGCTGGTGTTCTCGACCATTAGGGTGAAATCTGTCATCGCAGGGGAATATACCGCTCCCCCGGCGCAGGGTCCCATAATGGCTGAGATCTGAGGGATGATCCCTGAAGCTTTTACATTTCGATGAAAAATATCGGCGTAGCCTCCCAGGGAACGCACCCCCTCCTGGATCCTCGCCCCTCCTGAATCATTCAATCCAATGATGGGAGCCCCAACAGACATCGCGTGGTCCATCACTTTGCAAATTTTTTCGGCGTGGGTTTCTGAAAGTGCACCTCCAAAAACAGTAAAATCCTGCGCGAAGATATA
>CBFGYW010000502.1:0-1787 GCA_965653085.1 uncultured Salinimicrobium sp. | reverse complement strand
ATCCCGGTTGAAAATGCTATTGCCTTTGTGGAGGCGGTGAAGACCTACAGGTAGGGACAGGTCGCGACCTATCCCTACGGATACGTTATAATATGAAAGATAAATTCTACAAATACATTCAGGAACTGCAGGATAAAATCACCTCCAAACTGGAAGAGGTCGACGGTTCTGCAACATTCCGCGAAGACCTTTGGTCCCGGCCCGAAGGAGGTGGGGGCAGAACCAGGGTCATTGAAAATGGTGCTGTCTTCGAAAAGGGAGGGGTGAACATCTCCAAAGTCCACGGCCCCCTGGCTCCTGCGATGCAGAAACACTTCGGGGTGGGCGATGTCGATTTCTTCGCCTGCGGACTCAGTCTGGTGCTGCATCCCAAAAATCCGATGGCTCCTACGGCACACGCCAACTGGAGGTATTTCGAGATGTACGACAAACAGGGGAAGATGGTCGATGCCTGGTTTGGAGGAGGGCAAGACCTTACGCCCTATTATCTTTTTGAGGAAGATGCCGTGCATTTTCACAGGACCTGCAGGGAAGTCTGCGACAGGCACGACCCTGATTTCTATCCGGATTTCAGGAAGAAGTGCGACGCTTACTTCTGGAACACCCACAGGGAAGAAGCCAGGGGAGTAGGAGGTTTGTTTTTCGACTATTGCAGGCCCTCAGACAAACGATCTCTGGAGGATTGGTACAATTTTGTAGCGGATGTAGGAAAAAGCTTTCTGGAGGCTTATATTCCAATTATTGAGAAGAGAAAGGACCTGGATTATTCCTCAGAAGAAAGAAACTGGCAGGAAATCCGTCGGGGACGTTATGTGGAGTTCAACCTGGTCCACGACAAGGGCACCCTCTTCGGCCTGAAGACCAACGGGAGGATAGAAAGTATTCTGATGAGCCTGCCCCCGCACGTGCAGTGGGTGTATGACCATCATCCCGAGCCGGGAAGTGCGGAAGCCAAATTGCTGGAGGTGCTCAGGCAGCCGCGGATGTGGGTCTGAAGTCCCATAGGGACGGCTGATTACAGGCCCCGGATTTCAACCCGGGGTTGGGTTCAATTAAAAAAATTACAGAACATGCTAATAAGAAACAGAAGATTAAGAAGCGGCGAAGCCATCCGGGCCCTGGTAAGGGAAACCTCCATTTCCCCCAACGATTTCCTGGTGCCCCTCTTTGTCCTTGAAGGAAAAAAGAAAAAGGAGGAGATCTCTTCCATGCCCAATTATTTCAGATTCAGCCTGGACCTGCTGGAGAAGGAGGTGAAGGAACTGTGGGACCTAGGACTGAAGTCGGTCCTGCTGTTTGTGAAGGTGCCCGATGAGCTGAAGGATAACCTGGGAACCGAGGCGCTGAATCCAAACGGACTTATGCAACGCGCCGTGAAGGCAGTAAAGAATGTGGTACCTGAGATGCTGGTGATGACCGATGTGGCGCTGGACCCTTACTCTTCCTTCGGCCACGATGGGATTGTGGAGAACGGGAAGATCCTCAACGACCCCACCGTGGAGGTACTGGCGCGAATGTCGCTTTCGCACATACAGGCGGGAGCCGATTTTGTGGCTCCGAGCGATATGATGGACGGAAGGATCAGGGCCATCCGGCAGCTGCTGGAGAAGGAAGGGCAGCATACTGCAGGAATCATGAGCTACAGCGCAAAATATGCTTCCTCGTTTTACGGGCCTTTCAGGGATGCCCTGGATTCCGCACCCGGTTTTGGCGACAAGAAGACCTATCAGATGGATTATGCCAATCGCGAGGAAGCCATCAGGGAAACCCTTCTTGATATTGAAGAA
>CBFGYW010000501.1:0-1791 GCA_965653085.1 uncultured Salinimicrobium sp. | reverse complement strand
TTTTGCACACATAGCAGTTCCTGGGCGACTGCAGCTCCAGGTCTTTCTGAACCCTGGCTGCCTCAATAAGTTTCGGAGCCACAAAGACAGTGGCTTCCCTGGCAGAACGTATCCCGGTTTCCTTTCGGGCGTGCTTGTCCCGCTCTATCTGCTTGCGTTTGGCCGCCTTCTTCGAGTCCTTCTTCCGCCGCTCAAATTCTTCCCTGCTGGGCCTCGAAAGCAGCCCCGCAGCCGTCATCAGGGCCACCCGCTTTTCTTCCGGAAGTTCAAATAACTGATTGGTATCCCCAACCAGTTCCTGCAGGACCTCAATACATCTGTCAATCTCCCGGTGATCCAGTCCGGTGGCAATATCTTCGTTCTTCTGCTTCATAAACTCCGTGTAGAAAGCTGCAAATATAGTCGAAATCTTCAGGTGAAAATCAGCCGCCGACCTTATTGCCGAAAGCTTTCTGAAGATTGGTTAATTAAAGGCTAAATGCTTTAAAAACAGTACTATACTGCGATTAAATCTGTAAATTTAGGATTCCAATTTTAAAAACGCAAAAAATGAAAAATTACAAGATAGCTGTTATAGTAGGAAGCCTTCGGAAGGAATCTTTCAACCGGAAAACCGCCAATGTACTGGTGGATGTTGCGCCCGAGAACCTGAGCTTTGATTTCCTGGAGATCGGAAACCTTCCTCTGTTCAATCAGGACCTGGAAGGCACCCCACCCCAGGAATGGGAACGCTTCCGGAAGCAGGTACGTGCCGCCGACGGGCTGCTATTCCTTACTCCTGAATACAACCGTTCAGTTCCGGGAGTGCTGAAAAATGCCATTGATGTAGGTTCCCGACCTTACGGAGAAAATTCCTTCGACGGAAAACCGGGGGCTGTGGTAAGTGTCTCCATAGGAAACATCAGCGGATTCGGCGCCAATCACCACCTGCGCCAGTCGCTGGTCTTTGTCAACGTGCCTACCATGGCCCAGCCGGAAGCCTATATAGCTGACGCCGGCAGCCTTTTTGACGACAGCGGAAAGCTTACCAATGATGACACCCGGAAATTCCTTCAGGACTTTATGCAGGCTTTTGCGAAGTGGGTAGAGACCATTAATGGGTAAAGGATGATTCAGGATCCTTCGGGGTAGAGAACCCCTTCTTCCCCCTACCTCCGCCCTACCATCTCCATATTAAACAGGCACTAAACAGCCCCTAAACAGGGGGTAAACAGGGGGTATACAGGTCTGCAGGGCTGTGTACTCCTTTTAAAATGCTGGTTTAATGGCTGTTATATTGGGAGCTGGTCCCTTGGAAGTAAGACTAAGGAAGAGGAAATGGCTAGACCCGCAGCACCCCACGGAATCCCCGGGCCGCATAATAGGACTGCACCCCATTATGGTAGATGAATACCCTGTCATAGCGCCGGTCGCCAAAGATGGCGCCTCCCAGAGCCCTAACAGGATCCGGAGTCAGAAGCCAGCTCGAGGTCTTCAGGTCAAATTCCCCCAACTGCTGCAGCTCCCGGTATTGCTCTTCCGAAAGAAGCTCGATTCCCATCTCTGCAGCCACATCTAGGGCGTTATTCTTGGGTTTGTGCTCCTTCCTTGCCTCCAGGGCCTCCCGGTCATAACAATAGCTCCTGCGGTCTTTGGGCGTTTCTTTGGAGCAGTCCAGAAAGAGGATCTCGCCTGACTTCTTTTCCTGCCCTACCACATCAGGCTCCCCGCCCGTTTCCTCCATCTGCTGCAGCGACCAGAGCTTTTCAGGACTGGTTTCCAGTCTTGCCACTACTTCTTTCCAGGATATAC
>CBFGYW010000500.1:0-1792 GCA_965653085.1 uncultured Salinimicrobium sp. | reverse complement strand
TAATAACAGCGGGTGCGCTCGTTGTTGAACACGTACTTCATCCCGATGAAATGCTGGAAATGCGAATCGGTGAAATCCTTGTGCTCATGCTCGTAGGCGATGTATTTGAAGGTGACCTTATAGATGAGGGAGATCTTGTTGGTGACCCACCAGCCGAAGCCTATGGTACCATCAACGTTTCCGGTGCCCAGCAGATCGCGGGTTCGTTCTTCCTCCACCCAGGTCCATCCGGCCCCTACACCAACAAAAGGATCTGCCCAGCCATGGCCCCTGGGTTGTATGAGGTTTCTGAAACTGTAGTTCAGGGAGGCATCCACGGCCACATAATCCAGGTCGTCCACTTCCAGGTCGCCATATTCGCTGATGTTGTTGTAGGCTACCGAAGCTTCCGCAAAAATATCCCGGAAAAGATACCTTCCGAAGGAAAAACGGATGGAGGTGAGTGACTGGTTGTAATGGTCGGTGCTGTTGAAAAATTCTGAAAAGAGCTCCTCACTGAAGGGCTTGGCGTCGTTCTGAAGGGGGTACACCCCCTCCCCATTGGGGTAGAAGTCGACGATGTTCCAGCCAAATCCGAAGGCCCAGGGTCGTTCCTGAGTCTGGGCCACGGAGAGCTGGTAACTGAAAAATATAAAAGCTAGTAAAAGAGGTTTCGGAAATTTCTTCAAGTGGTTCATGCTTGGGTTCAAAGGCTAATAACGGCCGGGGGCATGAAAGCCTTCTTAAATAATTCCTAATTCTTTCCCAACTTTAGTAAAGGCAGCTATGGCCTTATCGAGATGTTCCTGTTTGTGTGCGGCAGAGAGCTGTACCCTGATGCGGGCCTTGCCCTTTGGTACCACGGGATAGAAGAAGCCAATTACGTAAATTCCTTCCTGCAGCAGCTTGTCGGCCATTTTCTGTGCTAGTTTGGCGTCATACAGCATCACGGGCACGATGGCAGCATCGCCGTCGATAATCTCAAAGCCTGCATCCTTGATTCCTTTTTTGAAGTAACGGGTGTTTTCCTTCAAAGTATTGCGCAGACTGTCGTCATTCTTCAGCAGGTCGAAAACTTTAATGGAAGCCCCCACAATGGCTGGTGCCAGGGAGTTGGAAAAGAGGTAGGGGCGGGAGCGCTGGCGCAGCATTTCGATGATCTCCTTCTTTCCGGTGGTATAGCCACCCATCGCGCCTCCCAGAGCCTTTCCGAGGGTGCCGGTGATGATGTCTATGCGGCCCAATACCCCTTTTTCATCCAGGGTACCTATTCCATTTTCGCCGATGAATCCGGTGGCGTGCGCCTCGTCTATCATCACCAGGGCATCATATTTTTCAGCTAGGTCGCAGATCTTATCAAGCGGAGCAACCAGCCCATCCATAGAGAAAACTCCGTCGGTGACCACTATCTTAAAGCGGGCGCCGTCTTCATTGGCCTGCTGCAGCTGCTTCTCCAGGTCTTCCATATTGCTGTTCTCATAACGGTAGCGGGAAGCCTTGCAAAGCCTTACGCCATCGATGATGGAAGCGTGGTTCAGGGAGTCGGAGATGATGGCATCTTCCTGAGAAAACAGGGGCTCAAATACCCCTCCATTGGCATCAAAGGCCGCAGCGTAGAGGATGGTGTCCTCGGTGCCGTAGAAGTCGGCGATCCGTGCTTCGAGTTCCTTATGTATATCCTGGGTTCCACAGATAAAGCGCACGCTGGACATCCCGAATCCGTGCGTATCCATCGTATCCTTGGCGGCCTGAATGACCTCGGGATGCGAGGAAAGTCCCAGGTAGTTGTTGGCGCAGAAGTTTATTACCTGCT
>CBFGYW010000499.1:0-1795 GCA_965653085.1 uncultured Salinimicrobium sp. | reverse complement strand
AATGCATATGCCAACGCCAGCGGAACCTTGAGATATCTCGTGGAAGAAGGAGGCGTTATTTATAATTCAGAAAATAAGGAGCATGTGATCGAGCAGGGGGCACAGTACCTTGCAGCCGTTGATTATGACGAGCCGGTAATGCTGACGCATCCAAATGGGGATCCGCAGACCAAAGCCATTCCTTTTATTGTTGTTTGGCTTGTATTGGGAGCTCTATTCTTTACTCTGAGATTAGGCTTTATCAACTTCAGAGGTTTTGGGCATGCACTTCAACTGGCTAAAGGGAAGTATGACGATCCAGATGCTCCGGGACAGGTAACGCACTTTCAGGCCCTTGCAACTGCGGTTTCAGGAACAGTAGGACTTGGAAACATCGCCGGGGTGGCGGTAGCCATCTCTCTGGGAGGCGCAGGAGCCACTTTCTGGATGATCATCGCAGGTTTACTGGGGATGTCTTCAAAATTTGTAGAATGTACCCTGGGAGTAAAATATAGATTCATCAACAGTGAAGGCCGGGTTTTTGGAGGGCCGATGAACTACCTAAGATACGGACTGGAGCAGAGGAATATGAAAGGATTGGGAAAATTCCTTGCAGTCTTCTTTGCCATTCTTGCCATTGGAGCCTCTTTTGGAGGAGGTAACATGTTTCAGTCAAACCAGGCTTTTGTGATTATGACAGGGCAATTTCCTGAACTGGTAGGGCAGGGAGTATGGTTTGGTCTTGCAGTCGCTATTCTGGTAGGAGTAGTGATCATTGGAGGGATAAGCAGTATTGCCAAGGTTACCGAAAAGATTGTGCCTTTAATGGCTGCGGTTTACATCCTGGGAGCCCTCACGGTTATTTTCTTCAATTTTGAAAACGTAGGTGCAGCCTTTGCTGCCATCTGGGACGGAGCCTTTAGTCCGGGAGCCTTAAAAGGAGGAGTTATTGGAGTGCTGATTGTAGGATTCCAGAGAGCCGCCTTCTCCAATGAGGCAGGGGTTGGTTCTGCAGCTATTGCCCACTCGGCGGCCAAGACAAATAATCCCCCTTCAGAAGGATTTGTTTCCCTGCTGGAGCCATTTATCGATACCGTGGTTGTTTGTACCCTTACCGCGCTGGTGCTTATCTTCACAGGTATGCACGAGGTTGAGGGTGTAGGAGGAGTGGAACTGACTTCGGCTGCTTTTGGAAGCGTGATCAGCTGGTTCCCATATGTATTGACAGCGGCAGTATTCCTGTTTGCCTTCTCTACAATGATTTCCTGGTCCTACTACGGAATGAGGGCGTGGACCTATCTATTTGGAAAGAGCATCAAATCTGAGATCATCTATAAATCCATCTTCCTGATCTTCGTAGTCATTGGTGCTGCGGTTAGTTTAGGTGCGGTTCTGGATTTCTCTGATATGATGATCCTCGCGATGTCTTTCCCTAATATCATCGGACTCTATATCATGTCGGGTGAAGTGAAAAAGGATCTAGACGAGTATTTGAGAAAGCTGAAGGCGGGGGAACTTTTCCATAATCCCGAGCCTGTGAAGGTGAAAAAGGCTTCTTAATGTAAGAAGAGTCATGAAAAGATTCAGGTCCCATTTTGTTTTCAATAGAAGTGAACGAAATGGGATCTTTTTTTTGGTGCTTGTGATTATCCTCCTTCAGGGGGTTTATTTCTTTGTCGACTTTTCTTCGGAAGTTGAACTGTCACCTGAGAAAGAGCAGCAGCTGGTGAAATTTCAGGTGCAGATCGATTCGCTTAAACGGGTGGCTGCAGTGGAAGATACTTTCAGGATCTATCCGTTCAACCCAAATTTTATT
>CBFGYW010000498.1:0-1796 GCA_965653085.1 uncultured Salinimicrobium sp. | reverse complement strand
CCTAAATATTTTAGGGATGCTTTTAGTCAGCCACAAAAAAAAGTCGCCCATAAGGACGGCTTTCTAGGAAAAATGAAGTCTCTGTTTATTTTCCTTCAGAATATCTTCTGGAAACTTCGTCCCAATTGATCACGTTGAAGAACGCATCGATATAAGCAGGACGCTGATTCTGGTATTTCAGGTAGTAGGCGTGCTCCCACACATCCATTCCCAGGATGGGCGTACCTCCGCAGCCAATTCCGGGCATCAGCGGATTGTCCTGGTTTGCGGAAGAGCATACTTCCAGCTTTCCGCCCTTCTGAACACAAAGCCATGCCCATCCTGAGCCGAACTGTGTCGCTCCGGCCTGAGAGAACTTCTCCTTGAAGGCATCAAAAGAACCGAAGGCATTGTCGATGGCGGTAGCCAGCTCACCGGAAGGTTTTCCTCCTCCGTTTGGAGTCATTACTTCCCAGAAAAGGTTGTGGTTGTAATATCCGCCGCCGTTATTTCTCACTGCCTTGTTATTCATATCCAGGTTGGAAAGGATGTCTTCAATGGATTTTCCCTCCTGGTCTGAACCTTTCAGCGCATCATTCAGTTTGCTGGTGTACCCGCCGTGGTGCTTGTCATGGTGGATCTCCATGGTCTTAGCGTCTATATGAGGTTCTAATGCGTCAAACGCATACGGTAGTTGTGGTAACTCGAAAGCCATAATTTGTTGTGTATTTAGTGATTATTTCGTCAAATAGCGAAGATACGAAGAAATGAATTTATTAAAAACAATTAATTGTTATAAAAACCTTAAAGAGGTGCGGGGATCAGGGGGGAGTTAAGAGTTATGAGTTAAGAGTTAAGAATTTAAGGTTGGGGAGGGGATGAGGAAACTTTTCATACTTTTATCAAAAATTGAAATTGGGCAGAAATCCTTTTACCATTTACAATGCCTCGGCGGGGTCGGGGAAGACCTTTACGCTTGTAAAAGAGTATCTTGTGCTGCTGTTCAGGGGGTCGCGGAAGGATGCCTACAAGCAGATCCTGGCGGTGACTTTCACCAACAAGGCCGTGGCGGAAATGAAGAGCAGGATCATAGATTCGCTCTATGCGTTTTCCCGGGAGGATTGTCCGAAGAAGTATTTAAGTCTGCGGGAGCTGGTGGCCGCGGAAACGGGGCTGGATGAGGTGCAGATGACACTTAAGGCGCGGGCCGTACTGAAAAACATCATCCACAATTATGCGGCTTTCGAGGTATCGACCATCGATGGCTTCACCCACCGGGTGCTGCGGACCTTCGCGAAGGACCTGGGCCTGCCCCTGAACTTCGAGGTGGAGCTGAACTCTTCCGAAGTGCTGCAGGAAGCGGTGGAAAGGCTGCTGAGCAGGGCGGGGGAGGATATGCTTCTGACGAAGGTGCTGGTAAGCTTCGCCCTGGAAAAGACCGACGAGGACAAAAGCTGGGACATTGCCCGCGACCTGTATAAAATAGCCGAACTGCTCACCAAGGAGGACAATCAGCCCTTCCTGCAGCAGCTGAAGGGCAAGAGCCTTTCCGACTTCGAAAAGCTTTCAGAAAACCTCCGGCAGCAGCTCAGGAATCTGGAGGACGAGACGGTGGAAGCGGCAGATGCCTTTTTTGGCCTTTTGGAGGCCCACAGCCTGGAGCAGGACGATTTCAGTGGGAAGTACTGCCCCAAATTCTTTGAGAAGCTCCAGGGGCGGGATTTCAGCGTTAAATTCGATGCGGGGTGGCAGCAGAACCTCGCGGAATCCTGTCTCTACCCCAAACGGGTGGAGGATTTAAAAAAAAGATGTGCTGG
>CBFGYW010000497.1:0-1801 GCA_965653085.1 uncultured Salinimicrobium sp. | reverse complement strand
CTTCCTCCCCTATGAAAAGTGTCTGTCCATAGGTGTTTATCGACCAGCCCAGGCCCGTGCCTATGGCCACGTTCCTTCGATCATTCAGAGGAAAATCCCTGATGAACCCGATATGAAAACCTCCGGAAAAACCCGAAGAGGAGAGATTTGCGGGCATATCTGTGAGGATGTTATAGGTGAACCCCAGGTAGAACTGATCTTCCCTATAGAGGCTGTCTACAGCTGTAGTGAGGGTATCCCTTTCCGCCTGAGCCTGGGAAGCTACAGGAAACATACAAATACCAATCAGCAAAAAAGAGAGAAACTTCATCAAGGCCCAGTTTCCTACAAATATAGGATTTCGCGGCAGAACTCGCTTCAAAAAAAAACCCCTTTCGAACTGGCGAAAGGGGTTTCTAATTATTTAATGAATCGAATTATTCAAAATTCCGTGAAACATCCCCGGTATTGGTGGTGTAATTGATCTTCAGCGCTTCCGCCTTTCTCAATTCCTGCTTGATATCACCAACAATTCCCATATTGGTTTCCTTATCTACCTTCAGGGAGGTGGTAAGGTAAGGAACAAGTTCTTCTCTCGTAGCTTCCCTTTCCGCATAGATAAAGGCCTGGATCTCCTCTACAGTTGCAAAATTATCATTTAGTTGGATCCTCGCCTGGGTACCTACGCTCGATTGATATCTTTCACTTGGTTTCCCTGCGTAGATGTACATCACCAGATCCTTTTTCTCCAGCTTTTCAACCTGGTCGGCGAAAGGAAGTCTGTTCTCTACCTTCAATGTATTCTCTCTCATCACGGTAGCTACCATGAAGAAGAAAAGTAACATAAATACAATATCAGGCAGAGATGCTGTAGAAATAGGCGGAAGTTCCGAACTTTTCTTCTTTGTGAACTTAGACATAAGCCAAATAAATTTTGTTATTCTTTTATTAATTATCCCTTATCTGCTTCAGACAACGCCTGAGGCCACATGTTCCGGATCTCTTCGATCTGCTTTTCAAGGGTTTCTTTGTTACCCTGATAGGTGACATCGCCGTAATCAGCTTCCATCTGTTTGAAAGTCTTTCCGTACATCTGCTGCGCCGTCCTGTCCCTTAGAAAGTTATAGGCAGCCACCAGTTCATTCTGAACCGCTATGTAGGTACCATAAGTGGTTCCTCGATCATTCGAAAGCATTATTACTGCGATCTTCGGATTAACTGAAGATTCGGGATCCTTAGCTCCCTGACAATAGTCACAGGCGTCAGGTCCAACTCCTGCTCCGTTATCAAGGAAGGCAATTGCTGCTTCCCTTACATCTTTCAGCTCCATCAACTGGTCTTCCACAAGAAGCTCGTCGTTGGCATTTACGATAACCTTAAAGATGTTCCTTTCCTTGATAATCGGCGGCTCCACGTTTTCATCCTGCATTGGAGGCAACTTTCTACTGATCCCGCTATCCTTTTCCATGGTAGTGGTCACCAGGAAGAAGATCAAAAGCAGGAAGGCAATATCTGCCATCGAACCGGCATTGATTTCTGGTGCTGAACGTCTAGCCATATTATCTGTTCTTAATTTTTGTAACTCCTGAGAACAACATTGCCAGGATGGCTAAGGCCCCCAGAATATAAAAAGTTATAAGTCCTGCCCCTACCCATTTAGAGCCTGAAGCTGAGACCTGAGCCACGTCATTTCTGTCGTAGATGATCTCGTCTCCCGCCATAACGTAAGCAAGGACCACGATCAGTAAAAATGCACCTACAGAAAGCAGGGTCTTCTTAATGTTTCCTTTGAACAGGCCTTTAAGAACGTAGATAAGTAGAA
>CBFGYW010000496.1:0-1808 GCA_965653085.1 uncultured Salinimicrobium sp. | reverse complement strand
TGGTAAAGCCCAGTTTGGAGGTCAGCGTTTTGGAGAGATGGAAGTTTGGGCGCTCGAGGCATACGGTGCTTCAGCAACCCTGCGTGAGATCCTAACTGTGAAATCTGATGACGTGATCGGTAGAGCCAAGACTTACGAGGCAATCGTAAAAGGGGAGCCGATGCCAGAACCAGGACTACCAGAATC
Organism: uncultured Salinimicrobium sp.; assembly: GCA_965653085.1. Lineage (GTDB taxonomy): Bacteria > Bacteroidota > Bacteroidia > Flavobacteriales > Flavobacteriaceae > Salinimicrobium. The sequence continues at coordinate 1,622 of CBFGYW010000496.1, read as the reverse complement.
TTTCAACGTGTTGATGCACGAGCTGAAAGGACTTGGATTAGATATTAGATTAGAAGAATAATTTCATACCGGTTCTGGATCCGGTTTCCGGATTCAGAACTGGTTACTAATAGATAGCACCATTTATTATGGCTAGAAATAATGAAAAGAATGCAGTGCAGAGATTTAACAAGATCTCTATAGGTTTAGCTTCTCCCGAGTCCATTTTGGCGGAGTCCCGTGGGGAGGTTCTGAAACCTGAAACTATCAATTATCGTACGCACAAGCCTGAACGTGACGGTCTTTTCTGTGAGCGAATTTTTGGTCCTGTAAAGGATTATGAGTGTGCCTGTGGAAAATATAAGAGGATCCGTTACAAGGGAATTGTCTGCGACAGATGTGGTGTGGAGGTAACCGAAAAGAAGGTACGTAGAGACAGAGTAGGGCACATCAACCTGGTAGTTCCTGTAGCTCATATCTGGTATTTCCGTTCATTACCAAACAAGATAGGGTACCTGCTTGGTCTTCCTTCCAAGAAATTGGACATGATCATTTATTACGAGAGATACGTAGTAATTCAGCCAGGTATCGCGAAGAGTGAAGAAGGTGGACCATTAAAGAAAATGGACTTCCTTACCGAAGAGGAATACCTTAACATCTTAGATACCCTTCCGCAAGAAAACCTTTATCTGGACGATAGCGATCCAAATAAATTTATTGCTAAAATGGGAGCAGAGTGTTTGATCGACCTCTTACAGAGGATTGATCTTGACGAGCTTTCATATGAGCTAAGACACAAGGCAAACAACGAAACTTCCAAACAGAGAAAAACTGAAGCCCTTAAGCGTCTTCAGGTAGTGGAAGCTCTTCGTGATGCGAATAAGAACCGTGAGAATAAACCTGAATGGATGATCATGAAGGTTATTCCAATCATCCCGCCAGAATTAAGACCTCTGGTACCTTTGGATGGTGGTCGTTTCGCAACTTCAGATCTAAATGACCTTTACAGAAGGGTTATTATTCGTAACAACCGTTTGAAGAGGCTTATGGAGATCAAGGCTCCTGAAGTGATCCTTCGTAACGAAAAACGTATGCTGCAGGAATCTGTAGATTCGTTGTTCGACAACACCAGAAAATCTTCAGCTGTTAAGACAGATTCAAACCGGCCGTTGAAATCTCTTTCTGATTCTTTAAAAGGTAAGCAAGGGCGATTCCGTCAGAACTTACTTGGGAAGAGGGTGGATTACTCGGCTCGCTCGGTAATTGTCGTTGGTCCTGAATTGAAACTGTTCGAATGCGGACTTCCAAAGAACATGGCTGCTGAACTTTACAAGCCTTTCGTGATCAGAAAACTGATTGAAAGGGGTATTGTTAAGACAGTAAAATCGGCCAAGAAAATCATCGACAAAAAAGAGCCGGTAGTATGGGATATCCTGGAAAACGTATTAAAAGGACACCCTGTATTGCTTAACCGTGCTCCTACGCTTCACCGACTGGGAATTCAGGCCTTCCAGCCTAAACTTATAGAAGGAAAAGCGATACAGTTGCACCCATTGGTATGTACCGCCTTTAACGCGGATTTCGATGGAGACCAGATGACCAGCCTCATTGTAATCCTTCGCCCTGATCTTGATGATGGCATT
>CBFGYW010000495.1:0-1810 GCA_965653085.1 uncultured Salinimicrobium sp. | reverse complement strand
TCATTTTATATGTATTTTGTATGGATTAAAATTATTTGTTGCGAAAATACAAATTCTCTTACAGAATTAATAAAATGATTGGTTAAAAGACCAGGATTATAGCCTATAGTGGAGACTGAAATTAAGGTTCGAAAATTTACCCTGACTGAACATGGTGCTGAAAAGGAAATTCCCCGCTTCATAGGTAAGGCCGAGATCTCCTTTGAATTCCATTTCGTTGTTGCTAAGCGTAGCCAGAGCTGAGTTCATAGGCTCCAGGGCGATGCCACTGCCTCCAACCACATAACCAAAATCAGAACTAGTTAACCCAACGGAACCGAATCCACTCCAGCCGGAATTTCTGAAGCTCTTTGAGGTAAGAAGCTGCAATAACCACAGATTGGCATCCACCTCGATCTCGTTCAGGTTGGCAACCTGATCAATGATGACTGGAGTGAATTCATAATTCACATCAAACTTCGTATAAGCAACCAAGGCCGCAAATTGGAAATCCTCAGGCTGTGGATTCAAAAAGTATTGGTTAAAGTTATGTTTTAATCCAATTCCATAGGTGCTGAACTGCACACCATCAATATCTACCTGGGGAAGAAATCTTACCGTTACATCCGTTCCATAAGGAACTCCCACGGAAGCCTGCAAAAAAGGATGCATCAGTATATCTTTATCCACTCCCTCGAGTGCCTTGAATTCAAAAGGAACTGAACTGCCCATGAAATCCAGTTCTCCTTCGAAATAAACATCAGTGACCCCTCCAAAAGCGCTTGGAATTACGGCATTTTCTGCCCCTCTGATATCAAAAGTAGCAAAATCATTACTGGAAACACTGTTGGACTTCTTCTTCCCCGGAACCAACAGTACATTAGCATGTACAGAAAAATCAATTTCCCATAACTCAAGATTCTTCGCAGAAGTAAACCAACCTGCACCCGCCTGGTAAGATGCGCCTTCCGCTGCGGGAGAGGCAAATTCATCAGCTATAAGAAGCATGTCGTTCACAAAAAGCTCGATGTCACTCTGCTGGGCCTGGGAGGTTGTTCCGCAAAGAAACAACAGTAAAAATCCGGAGCGTATAAGAAGATTTTTCAATGTTAAAATTTTTATGATTCCAACAAATGTAATAAAAATCCTTTCTGATTTGCCGGAAGTAGTGAAGAATAGATCAGGAACAGCCAAAGTGCAGGGAGTATGATTTATGCTTTGAGAAAGGGAATAAAAAACCCGGGATAAGCTCCCGGGTTTCAGATATTCTAGGTATCTATATTTGCATAGATGGCGTTCTTTTCGATGAACTCCCTACGCGGCGGGACATCATCTCCCATCAGCATCGAGAAGATCCTGTCGGCTTCTCCCGTATTGTCGATGGTTACCTTGCGCAGCGTCCTGAATTCCGGATTCATGGTGGTATCCCATAGCTGCTCAGCGTTCATCTCTCCAAGACCTTTATATCGCTGTATGCTGGCTCCTCCGCCAAAAGAATCTATGATTTCATCGCGTTCCTTATCAGACCAGGCGTAACGTTTCCTTGTCCCCTTTTTCACAAGATATAGTGGCGGAGTAGCAATAAATACGTGTCCTGCTTCAATCAGCTCCTTCATATACCTAAAGAAGAAGGTAAGGATAAGCGTAGCAATATGGCTACCATCCACGTCGGCATCACACATGATCACGATCTTGTGATACCTCAGCTTATCGAGGTTCAGGGCCTTGCTGTCTTCTTCGGTTCCAATGGTAACCCCAAGGGCAGTATAGATATTCTTGATTTCTTCGTTCTCGAAAACCTTATGTGGCATCGCCTTTTCAACGTTCAGGA
>CBFGYW010000494.1:0-1811 GCA_965653085.1 uncultured Salinimicrobium sp. | reverse complement strand
ATGGAAGAGCCTTCAGCCAGTGCGGTAACCTTTATGGTCTCTTTTCCAGCTGCCTCCGCGAAGATGGAAATGATAGTGTTCACATCATCCAGGTTTGTAGCCTCGTGTAGGGAGATGGAAACTTTATCGTCAGAAGGGTAGTAGAAGTTTACTTCCTTGCCTTCTGCGATGCTTTTAATTTTTTTTGCGTCTGCCTTTACAAGAATAGTATCAAAGTAAGCGGAATTCAATTGCTCAAATCCGAGTTTTTCAACATTCCTGGCAACGGTAAGGGCGCTGCTGTGGACTTTGCCTGCAATAAACCTCAGGCCATCAGGTCCGTGGTATACGGCATACATTCCAGCCATTACAGCCAGTAGCACCTGTGCGGTACAGATGTTGGAAGTCGCCTTGTCTCTTTTGATGTGCTGCTCCCTTGTCTGAAGGGCCATCCGCAGGGCGTGGTTCCCATCAGCATCTTTGGTCACTCCGATAATCCTCCCGGGAATGCTGCGTTTGTATTCATCTTTAGTAGCAAAATAAGCAGCGTGAGGGCCTCCATAGCCTAATGGAATTCCGAAACGTTGGGTGGTTCCAACCACGGCGTCAACTCCGAACTCTCCTGGGGCTCTCAGCTTTACAAGGCTGAGGATATCCGCAGCCACAGCTACTCTTATTCCTTTTTCCTTTGCTTTTGAAATAAAGGCCTCAAAATCGTAAACCTGACCTGTTTTTCCCGGATATTGAAGAAAAACTCCGAAGAATCCTTCAGCGAAGTCAAAATCTTCGTGATTTCCGACTACAAGCTCGATGTCCAAGGGAACGGCTCTGGTCTTAAGAATATCCAGAGTTTGGGGTAGAACCTCTTCAGAAACAAAGAATTTATTGTAGTTGTTCTTCTTCTGATCCCTTTCCCTGATGGCGTGCAGCAGGGCCATAGCTTCAGCTGCAGCTGTTCCTTCATCAAGAAGGGAAGCGTTGGCGATCTCCATTCCGGTAAGGTCAGCAACCACAGTCTGGAAATTCAGAAGGGCCTCCAGCCTTCCCTGGGCGATCTCAGCCTGGTAGGGGGTATAGGCAGTATACCATCCCGGGTTTTCGAGAATGTTTCTCTGGATTACCGGAGGGAGGATGGATTGGTGATATCCAAGTCCGATATATGTTTTAAAAACTTTATTTTTGGCAGCCAGTGCTATGCTATGCGATAAATATTCCTGCTCGCTCATTGCGGGAGGCAGGTCGAGGTCTTTTTTCAGACGGATATCATCTGGAATGGTTTCGTAGATAAGTTGGTCAAGAGAGTCAACTCCTATCGTTTCCAGCATCTCCTGAAGTTCACTCTCTCGGGGACCTATATGACGTAGGGCAAAAGAATTTGTATTCATTAAAGTATAGTTGCGTTTTGTGCTGCGAAAGTACGGATTTTAATAGTAAATTATTCGGTAATTTTCTTCCGGAATGTTAACTTTTTCAGGGGAAAACGAAGTAGGAACAGAGGCCATATGAAAGGTGGAAATATCATTCTGGATTTCTATATCAACAGCAGCATCCATGTAGCTTTGGGAGTGGTAGCCTTAACAGCGCTCACCTCCCTGCATTTTGATTTCCAACCGGATTTTTTATTGCTGGCATTTATCTTTTTCGGAACCATCACCGGCTATAACTTTGTCAAGTATGCAGGAATTGCCAAGCTGCACCACCAAAGCCTTGCGAAGAACCTGAAATTCATACAAATTTTTTCCTTCGTTTGTTTTCTGATTTTAGGATATCTTACTTTCCAGGTAAAGTCTGAGGTGCTAATGGTGGCGGGAGTTCTCGGTTTCTTCACCCTC
>CBFGYW010000493.1:0-1811 GCA_965653085.1 uncultured Salinimicrobium sp. | reverse complement strand
TCTGCAAACCCCACTTGAAAAGATGTGTATTCCCTATTAAATATGACATTATAGCCTAAACTGACCCCTTCCGTTGTAAAAACTTTAGCATCCCTTCTTTTTAAGGCATTTGTAACTTTCTTGGCTGGATGTTTAGGTGCTTCCTTAGAAGCTGAAGCATAGGCAGATTCACATCGTATAGAATCTAAAATAGAGGGGGAAATATTCCGTTTACTACCATGGTGAGGGATTTGAAAAACATCTACCCTGGAAATATCAATGGAATTATCTTCTGCGAATTCGATGACATTTTTCATGGAATCAATGCCGGCATCCCCAGTGAATAGAATCTTATTGCCAGCGAATTGAAACAGTATAATAGCGCTGGAACGATTTTCTGCCGATGTTTCTCCATCTTCTCCTAAGGTTTCAATATCCAGAGTTTCCTCTATCCAATTAATTGCTTTTTCTAAATTTCTGCTAAACACCTTTTCGTGTATGCTTCTAGCTTGAGGGCTTCTAGCAAATTCCGGGAGTAATTCTCTGTAGAAATCAATACTTGGGCCTAAAACGGTAATATATCCATCCTCAGACTCCCTTTCTGCGAATGGTTCACGTACGTTTATTCCTTTCTCCTCTGCAATCTCTACTAACTCATGGGCATAATTGTAAGCCTCTTTTAGGCGTTCACTTAAACTATTGGTAGTGATTCTCCCATCCTGAAATAGATCGCAAATTTGTGCAGAATGATCCCATGGCTTATGAATCCATAATTCTCCTACTGTACAGTTATTCATGACTTCTCTCAATCCTGAAGCATGGTCTGCATCGGGATGGGTGCAAATGATGAGATCAACATGGTCAGTATTGTAATGAGTTTTGATGTGCTCTACTAGTTTTTCTCCAGATTTTAAAGTTCCGCCATCAATAACAACGACTTTAAATGATGCACGATCAGCAAAATTTCCATAACGAAAAGTAATTGCATCTCCACTTTTTTCACCACTTTCAACGGGTAAAAAATCTACTTGAATTTGTTCTTCCATAATTGTTTTTTTGTCCACTATTAATTCACCTTTTACCGTAAGTGGACATTAGTACGGAATGAGGACCGAATTTTAAACTAGGCAATCGTTAAATTTTTCAACTGCTCCCAGATTTAAAACAACTTCACTGCCAATCTTAATTTATAGCAAACTTTTCGTTAATGAAAGTTAAAATGCGTCAGGATGTCTGCTATAGTTTTAGTTATATGCTATAATGTCATATTTAATAGGGAATACACATCTTTTCAAGTGGGGTTTGCAGAGACTACTGTGTAAAGAACTAACGCCTGGTTTAGAGCTGAGTTTTATTTAAAGCAAACATATGGAAATCAGCCCAAGGAGCATTTATGGTATTCGGTCCTAAATAATAATGGTCCGGGATACAGACTAATAAATACTACGCTTTGACTTTAAAGGAAATATCATAAAACCCGACAATAGCCATTGAATCTACAAATTTTTAAAAAGGAATCAGCCTATGGGCCACAAAAAAAAAGCCTCTACAATCCTGTTAAATGCCCGAAAAGGAGAAGAGCAGGCATTTTAATATCTTCAGACTTCCGCCATTGCAGATTAATTCGTTTCAGTCCCTGTAAATCTCCTCCCTTTCCTCCTTCAGCGACAGAAGTATATTCCGCATATCCTCCTCATTCACCGATTCCTTTTCAGCCAGGGTATAGGTCATCACCTGGTAATAGTCCTTCGCCCCCTCATAGAATCCCAGCGCATAGTACACCTCCTTGCCCTGGGTAACTCCGGTAAAACTCACCAGCCGTGCCCGCATGT
>CBFGYW010000492.1:0-1818 GCA_965653085.1 uncultured Salinimicrobium sp. | reverse complement strand
TTCCTTCTCCAGTACCAGTAGTTCCACCTCAAGTTCCAGGCGATCTTTTTCCACCAGGTCCAGGGCGATAGCCTGGACCATCCAGAAGGGGAAGGAGATGGGGCGGGTGTCTAGACTGTCAAGCTGAGCTTGTCGAAGCTCCCGGGGCATTGTGTGTCCTGTAGCCCCCTTCGACAGGCTCAGGGTGACAGGGATGACCTTCGACAGGCTCAGGGTGACAGAGTTTCGGGCGGGCTTAGTGGTAGTGTCTTGCGATTTCGCGGTATAGGCTGTCAACATCAGCAATGCGAATAATAGCAGCTTTCTTTTCATGGGATCTTTTGTTGTTTATGGTTCGTTTTCCCTCCAGCTGGTGCAGGGAATCTTTTAACCCTTGGTGGGCCTGCTCCTGGTGCTCAATCATAAGCTGCAGGGAATCTACTTTATGGCGGTTCTGCTGCCGGGTTTCTTCGATGCTCGACTCCAGGAGCTCCATACGTTGCTTCAGAGACCTGTTCTCCCTCGCCTTCCCGGTGCTGTAGAAACCGAGAAGGAACAGGAGGAGCAGGAGGAAGAGGAGGGCAGCCTGGAGCTGAAAATTGCGGGGCTTGTACTTCATTTTCTACTTGTTTAAGGCTTCAGCTTGGGAGCTTTCGACTGTTCCTCGGGCAGAATAGTGTAGAGCAGGGTTTCGCCTTTTAGGATGACGCTTTGAACTTGGAAAATGGAGGAAAAGGGGTTATATGAGGAAGATTTAATTTGCGATGAAACAGCTATAATTGTCATCAACTCTGTGAGGTTTATTTCACCAACGTTCCTTAATTTAAAATAGCCTTTACTATGGCAGGATTTCCGGATTAAAGCAGCATCAAGCCCCTGCCTACCACTTCAGTCCTGTAATGCTTCACGCCAGATTCATCCTCCCAGCTGCGATAGGTGAGATGGCCTTCCACCACGAGGCGGGTGCCTTTATGCACATGTTTCTCCACTACCTCGGCGACGCGATTCCAGAAGACGATCTTGTGCCAGTATGCTTTCTCTACCTTCTCGCCAAGGGAGTTCAGGTAAATCTCATTGGTGGCCAGAGAAAATTTAGCCATTTTTCTGCCACTGTCCAGTACTCTGATTTCAGGATCCTGGCCTACATGGCCCAGAAGAAAGAGTTTATTATTTAAAGTTGTCATAAATAAGGTTTAAAAATTGAATTTGCTTTTATAGAGGCTGAGGGATTCTGATTTCAAATATTCTTATGTGTTGATACTTCCTAAAAAACTGCTCACCGATGGTATCTCCCCACCTTCGCTGATAAAGGAAGCGTAAAGGTGCCAGGTGCCGGGGAGGGCAGCAGGTAGGGGAAGGTTGTCCTTCGCCTGATACCTTTTAGCACCATTGAGTTCGTACTGGGCCCATGCTATCGAAGGGCTCCTGTCACCCTGAGCCTGTCGAAGGGCCCTTGTCACCCTGGGCCTGTCGAAGGGCACCGCTTTTGGGCTACGACAAGCTCCGCCAGACGAACAATATTCGCTGCGCGCGATCTTCAGATCGCAGCGCCACCGGGCGGGGATCTTCAGATCCCCATCACGTAAAATTCAGCACCACTTCTGGCAGACTTTGTCGCCTCCCCCGGCTACCTTAGCCCAAAACTCCGAAACACCCATGAAACTATTAAGCTCCCATTCACCATCAGCTAAATCAAATCTTCAGGATCTCCTGCAGGTACATTTTATCCAAGAGGCCTTATTCCAGCTATCAAAGCCAGGAGCCCCATACACCACTTTGTTGGTAGTCAACCACCAGGACCGCTACCTGAGCCTTTCCAATGAAAAGCACTACCTCGCA
>CBFGYW010000491.1:0-1821 GCA_965653085.1 uncultured Salinimicrobium sp. | reverse complement strand
TTGTGGCTGAAAACAGGGAGCGGCAATCTCATAGTGTATATTTAGGGCTTATTGAGATTTGATGCTGTTCCTCAGGGAAAAGCCTCTGTGAAATCAGAGCAGTGGAGATAAAGCTTCTGGTTTGACAGGAAAGATCGCTGTTTCTGAATTCAGGTTAAATATTTCAGAAGCTACTGCTGAATACCTAGCTGGAATTTTCCGTATTTTCGCCGCATGGAATTTTCCCTCGAACTCCTCCACCATCTGGAATCAATGTTGACCCCACAGCGCCGGGAGCTGTTCCGCAAGGTGGTGGAGCAACGCACCCAGCATTTTACGGTGGCAGTGCAGGATGTGTATCAGCTGCACAATACCAGTGCTGTGATTCGCAGCTGCGATGTTTTCGGGGTGCAGGATATCCACGTGGTCGAGGAGGTCAACCTGAAGAAGATCGATCGCGAGATCGCGATGGGGGCTCAGAAGTGGGTGGATGTGCACCGCTATACTTCCACCGAGGCCTGTATTGGGAATCTCAGGAAGCAGGGGTATCGCATTATCGCTACTTCTCCCCATAAGGGAACAGCTCTTCAGGACTTTGACATTGAACAGAAGGCTGCCATCTTCTTCGGAAGGGAAACCAAGGGCCTTTCAGAGGAAGTCCTGGAGTCGGCAGATGTATTTCTTCAGATCCCGATGGTGGGCTTCACCGAGAGTCTGAACATCTCGGTTTCCGCGGCAATTGTCCTGCAGGACCTTACGGCACGACTGCGGCGAAGTGAGCTTTCCTGGCAGCTTTCAGAAGAGGAGCAGTTGAGGAAACGACTAGAGTGGGCAAGGAAAAACCTAAAAAGTTCGAAGGAAATTATTGAACGCTTTCAGGCATCACATTAATTCTATACATTTAGCTGCGTAAAAGCGGATTTATGACGCTGTTTTTCTATATCATAATTGGGCTGATCACCTTTGGAGCGTTTCTTCACGCCTGGGTGAAAAAGGAGTATGACCTGAGCCGGACCATTGTCATCAACAGGCCCAAGGCTGAGGTTTACGCTTTCGTGCGACAGTTGAGGAACCAGCCCAAATGGATTCCCTGGTATGGCCGGGACCCTAAAATGCTGCTGAAGTATAAGGGGGAGGATGGAAAAGAAGAGGCTTCTTCCTACTGGAAGGGCAATTCCAAAGTAGGCGAGGGGATCCAGCGGATCACAAAACTTAAGGACGGAAGAGTCATGGAGACTCAGCTTTTGTTTCTGAAACCTTATAAGACGCTTGCCCTGATGTATATCGGGGTGAAGGAGCTGGAGGCAGAACGCACCAAGATGGTTTTGGGCATCAGGGGAGTTCACAGGTTCCCGGCATCGGTAATTACGCTGCTATACGGAATGGATAAGGCCATTGGAAGTGATCTTGAAAAGGCCCTGCAGGGGCTGAAGAGGCAGCTGGAGGGATAATTATGGTTGCACCCGGCAGGGCTGTAATCTTAAGTTTAGTTCACGCCCGGAAAAAAGTACTTTTTTCTTTCAGGTTTAAAGAGAGGAAATGAAAAAGCCAGAACTTTCGTTCTGGCTTTTTCTATCTGTTAAGTACCTTATATTCCTCATAGCAGCCGCTCATGGCGTCCAGTATCTGGAGGTCGTTGGCGGAGCGGATGAAATCATTGGAGTAGTTGCAGCGCCTAAGGATCTCATCTATATCCATCTTATCCACCTGCAGCAGCGCCATTAGCGTCTGCCGGTCGAATTTGCTCTGCAGCAGGTTCCGTATCTCGTCATCTTCCTTCATCTCCCGCAGTTTGCGCATGCTCTTGGGCTTTTTTCCGAAGAGGTTATACAAAGCGTCGGC
>CBFGYW010000490.1:0-1825 GCA_965653085.1 uncultured Salinimicrobium sp. | reverse complement strand
CACTATCGAATTTCACATCCTGGTCGTTCGACAGCTCCACCTCATAGCCGGTAGGTTCTGTATCGATTCCGGTGATGAAGAGTCCGTCATAGTTTGCTGCGATGTATTCAGCAATCTTTTCAGGGATGAAGTCGGCAGGGAGCTGCTGTCCGTTTGCGTCCACATCCACCCAGTCACCATCGGCGGTGAAATCCAGGTCGATATTTCCGGAAAGCTCCACTTCATAGATGCTGCCGTCGTTTTCCGCAGTGCTGTTCATTTCCACCCGGGTATAGTCGGCTTCAGGGAAATAGCTGCTGATGAAGTCCTGTGCCTTTGCGGGCAGTTCTGTGGCCTCGATCAGGGTTTCGTCGGAATTGTCATCGTCGGAACAGGCGACGAAGGTAGGAAGCCCTATGGCGAGGAGTGCGATTGTCAAAAATTTTCTTTTCATACTTTTATATTTTTAAGGCAAACCTAGGGCTCAAATCTGGAAAGAAATGGGACTGGCATCGGGATGGGGATTTTTTCTGAAGATTACTTCGGAAGGGCACTGATTCCCAAATCATTCCAGTTTCCCTATTTTTGTTTGCTTATTAAGGATAACATTAAAACCGGCAAGGGTGCAGAGAAATATAAATCCGCTGAGAAGAAGAGCAATGCGGGCATTGACAAGAGGAATAGGAAGTGGCACCCCGGCTGCTGGGGCCGACCTGTCTCCTGCCGCAGCCGTGAGGATCCTGATCTCCCGGCCCAACCACAGGCTGGGAAACCTGCTTCTTGTGAGTCCGCTACTCCAGGAGATCTGCACTGCTTTCCCTAACGCCAGGATAGACCTGTTTGTAAAGGGCTCTCTGCCTTCGACGCTTTATGGGGCGCATCCGCAGGTGGACAGGATCCTGGAGCTTCCGCGGAAGCCCTTCCGACAGCTGGGGAAGTACCTGGCCTGCTGGCTGCGGCTGAGGGGCCGGAGGTACGACCTGGTGATCAATGTGGACGGGAATTCTTCTTCCGGCAGGCTTTCGACCCGGTTTTGCAGGTCGAGGTACAGGATCTTCGGGGAACTGCCGGAGGGGCCTGATAAAGCTGATGTGGAAAAACACATTGCCAGGCGGCCGGTATATGCCTTCAGGAACTTTCTTACGGGTACCGGGATCAAGTCAGCCACTGAGGTTCCCAATCTTGATCTGCGGCTGAAGCCCGAGGAGCTGGCTGCGGGAAAACTGGTGGTCGAGGGGCTGGTATCGCGGCCTGACAGGAAGACCATCTGCCTTTTCAGCTTCGCCACCGGCAGCAAATGCTACGCCCGGGAATGGTGGGCGGAATTTTATGAACTGCTGGAGGAGAATTTCCCCGAATATAACTTTATCGAGGTGCTGCCCATTGAAAACATTTCGAACCTGGCGTTCCGGCTGCCCAGTTTCTACAGCCGGGACGTGAGGGAACTGGCCTCGGTGATAGCGAACACGGCTGTCTTCATTGGTGCCGACAGCGGGATCATGCACCTGGCCAGCGCCGTGCAGGTGCCCACGGTGGGGCTTTTCTGTGTGTCGGATATGGAGAAATATATGCCTTATGGCCCCGGAAGCCTTGGGATTGACACCAACAGGAGCAGCAAGGAAGAATCGGTGCAAATGATCAGGGAGGTACTGGAGCTGGAAGGTGTTCCCGTAATGGGCTGACCAGGCAAGGGAGACAGGCTTCTGGGCCAAGGGACTGGCTGTTATAGCTTTGGTTTGGGGAAATTCAGAAAGCGGGTAAAAAAAGTGGAAATAGTTTTGAAATATGGCCTTAAGGGGTTTAATTTGCACTTCCAAATTCGGGATGTGGCGCAGTCCGGTAGCGC
>CBFGYW010000489.1:0-1829 GCA_965653085.1 uncultured Salinimicrobium sp. | reverse complement strand
CCCGTTTGGTCCAGCGCACCACCTGTTCGTTCACCTTGGAACCCGCATTCACGTAGCCACCTCCAAAACCAGAAGGGGTTCCCGCGATACGGCTAACCAGCAGCATGTCCTTTTCCAGAAGGTCCAGCGGGTCCTCAAAGTAAAGCTTGTCGCCCACAAAGTGAGTGGTAAAAAGACCTTCATCACTTCTGGCTTCCGCAGTGATCACCTCCTTGTAATCCTTCAGGTCTCCTTTTTTCTTTTCTGAAGGCTTCTGAGCTGTTCCCGTTTTACTCTCCGCAACCTGCTTCTGGGTCTGACACCCGAAGCTTACCGCAAGCAGCAACCCGTACATCGGTAATTTCTTTATCATGTTTCTTTGAATTTAAAGTCCCAAGATAAGAAAATAGGGGAAATCCCCCAGTCAAAAAATCGCGATTCTCCTACAATTCCGCATCCGTGCCAATCTGTGAGATCCCCACGAAAAAAATTCCAAACCAGATATAAAAGCCAATTAAAAATATAAATGTAATTTAGAAGAAAGATTTCCAAATTCAAATGAACCTAACCGAAGGCGTCCTACTTTTCTTCAGTGCATTAAGTTTTATTCCTACCCTGGCTTCCCTCACCCGATTCGACGAATGGTGGGTTCGCGGTTTCGATTTCCCGCGGGTACAGACCTGTGTACTTATCCTGTTCATCTATGTCGTCGCCCTTTCACCGTACCCCTGGAAAGCCCCTGGCATTTCGTGATCCTGATCATCCTGGGCATCAATTTCACCTACCAGGCAATCAAGATCTATCCTTTCACCATTTTTGCAAAGAAAGAGGTACTCCGGTTTAAGGGCCACGACCCTAAGAATACGATCTCAGTACTGGTGAGCAATGTCCTCACCACCAATAAAAAATACCACCTGCTCCAGGAACAGGTCCATAAAAAGCAGCCCGACCTCCTGTTGACCCTGGAGTCGGACACCAATTGGGAGAGGGAGCTGGCGCATCTTGAGGATGAATATACCCACACGGTAAAGATCCCCAAGGATAATCTATACGGGATGCACCTGTATTCAAGGCTCGAACTTGAGGATATCGAGATCAAATACCTGGTTTCCGAAGAGATCCCATCCATTCACGGTTTTGTACGGCTGAGGAATGGGGAACGGGTGAAGATCCACTGCCTCCATCCAAAGCCGCCCAGCCCTACCGAAGACAGCACCTCCACCAACCGCGATGCAGAACTGCTGATAGTAGGGAAAGACGCCGATGCTGATAATCACAGCGTCCTGGTTTTCGGAGACCTCAACGACGTCGCCTGGTCCCGCACCACCAGCCTGTTCAGAAAAATAAGCGGCCTGCTGGATCCTCGTATAGGCAGGGGCTTCTACAACACCTTTCACGCCTCCTATCCCATTTTCCGCTGGCCCCTGGACCATATCTTTCATTCCAATGATTTTACGCTGATAGAACTTACCCGCCTTCCCAACGTGGGATCCGATCATTTTCCAATGTATATAAAGCTCAATTATGAACCCCGCGCAGAACTGCTGCAGAAGGAGCCGGAGGAGCCCAACGGGGAGGAAAAGGAATGGGCAGAGGAAAAGATCGACAATGCCAATCCCCTGGATGAGGATTTATAAAAGTCCCTCCCCCTTTACCTACTTTGCCGGAATTAAAGCGTTCATAATAGCCTGAAAATTAGATGATTCTTCTCTTTTAACTGAAAATTTCGTAATTTAGGAATAGTAGCAGTGAGAATTCAATTCAACTTAAAAAAAGCATTATGGAAACCAGGACATACAGAAAGATTTTCTTCAGATTCCTTCCACTTATCACCATCGTTCTTCTTCTGA
>CBFGYW010000488.1:0-1833 GCA_965653085.1 uncultured Salinimicrobium sp. | reverse complement strand
CTATGCTGCCGTTTCTGCTGCCAAGGTAGCCCTGGAGGCCATAACCCGCAGCATCGCCCTGGAATTCGCTCCTAAGGGCATCAGGGCCAATTGCATCCAGGCGGGGGTGACGGTAACGCGGTCTTTTCAGATGATTCCGGGCTATGAAACCCTGCACGTGCACGCCCTTAAGCGCAATCCCTTTAAACGGCTTACCACCCCAGATGATGTAGGGAATGCGGTGTATCTACTGAGTAAGGATGAGGCCAGCTGGATCACCGGCACCATTATACCTGTTAATGGTGGGGAACATTTGAAATAAAACATTTAGAAGAACAGGTGCGACCCCTCCGGGGCCGAAAATATGCGGTGCTTTTTCTACAAAGATGAGGTCCCTCCGGGACCCAGTTAAGCAGTAGCAATAAAAACAAGCCTGCTACAAGAGAGTTGAATCACTCCGGAAGGAGTGGCACCTTTGTAGAAAATGAAAAACATAAATTCCTAAGCTCCAGAAGAGCTGCACCTTATCATCCTGTCAGATTTTTTTTCTGAAGGCTTCGTTAAATACTTTGGAAACAAATGGAAATTCCTCAACCTTAGGGAAAGATTTCCCGGAAATGGATCCTCCTGAAATAATGAAGTTACTGCCTTTCGCCCCGCCCTTCCTCTTCGTGGAGGAACTGCAGGAAGTGAATGATAATGCAGCCCGCGGCAGCTATACCTTTCCTGTAAATTCCTTTTTCTATGAAGGACATTTCAAGGATTATCCCGTGACTCCAGGAGTCATCCTTACCGAATGTATGGGCCAGATAGGGGTGGTAGCCCTTGGGATCTTTTTGCTGCGGAATGAAAACATACAGGACTGTGCGGTCAGCCTTAGCAGCACCCAGATAGATTTCTTCCTTGCGGTGCACCCGGGGGAACGGGTGCAGGTAATTTCTGAAAAGATCTATTTCAGGTTCAATAAACTCAAGTGCAGGGTCAAAATGCTGAACCGGGAAGGAAAACTTGTTTGCAGAGGAGAGATCTCCGGAATGATAGGAAAAAGATGAGCAGAAGAGTTGTTGTCACAGGCTTAGGTGTTGTCGCTCCCAATGGGGTTGGGCTTTCCGATTTTGAAAACTCCCTTCGGCAGGGAATCAGCGGAATACGATTTCAGGAGCGGTTAAAGGAGCTGAACTTCAGCTGCCAGGTGGCAGGAGAACCCATAATCCCCGAAGGGATGCTTGAGCAGTATTTCACTGCCCTGCAGCTGCGGGGCCTTAATTCCAGCGGAATCGTCTATGGGGTGATAGCCGGAACGGACGCCTGGAAAAATGCGGGGCTGGATGTAGGGGAGGAAGCCCCGGACTGGGAAAGCGGGATCATCTTTGGAACAGGACTGCTGGGGGCAGATAAATTCCGGGAGGCCATCCATCTCATCGATGCCGGAAAGACCCGCAGGCTGGGCAGCACCAGTGTAGTACAGACCATGGCCAGCGGGATAAGCGCCTATCTGGGCGGAATGCTGGGTTGCGGGAATCAGGTGACCACAAATTCCTCTGCCTGTACCACTGGAACAGAAGCTTTATTAATGGGCTACGACCGCATTAAAGCGGGAAGGGCTAAAAGGATGCTGGTAGGCAGCTGCAGTGACAGCGGGCCATACATCTGGGGCGGATTTGATGCCATGCGCATCCTGCCGAGCAGATATAATGAAAATCCCACCGAGGCTTCCCGGCCTTTCAGTGCTTCCGCAGCAGGATTTGTACCTGCCAGTGGGGCGGGAGCCCTGGTCCTGGAAGACCTGGATTCGGCCAGGGAAAGGGGGGCAGACATTTATGCCGAAATTCTCGGAGGCAGCATTAACAGCGG
>CBFGYW010000487.1:0-1833 GCA_965653085.1 uncultured Salinimicrobium sp. | reverse complement strand
GGTGCTTACCACCATAATCGCGCTGCCCATTGGGATCGCTGCCGCCATCTATCTCGAGGAATATTCGAAGAAGAACAGGTTTGCCTCCATCCTCGAGGTCAATATCTCGAACCTTGCCGGAGTGCCTTCCATTATCTATGGGCTATTGGGGCTTGAGATCTTTGTAAGGATCCTCCAGATGGGTTCTAGTGTCCTCGCAGGAAGTTTTACCCTGGCCTTGCTTATTCTGCCTATAGTGATCGTTTCCACGCGCGAAGCCTTAAAAGCAGTGCCTCAGTCCCTCCGCGATGCGTCCTTCGCTCTGGGAGCCTCTAAATGGCAGACGGTATCCCAGCAGTTGCT
This sequence comes from uncultured Salinimicrobium sp., assembly GCA_965653085.1. Lineage (GTDB taxonomy): Bacteria > Bacteroidota > Bacteroidia > Flavobacteriales > Flavobacteriaceae > Salinimicrobium. The sequence continues at coordinate 1,491 of CBFGYW010000487.1, read as the reverse complement.
GCCCGCCTCTTTTGGAGGAATCCTTACCGGAATCATCCTTGCCCTTTCAAGAGCCGTAGGCGAGACCGCACCCCTTATCGTTATTGGCGCCATGGCCTATGTGCCCTTCGCACCCACCAGCCCGATGGACGATTTCTCGGTGCTGCCCATTCAGATCTTTAACTGGATCTCCCGCCCCCAGCACGGTTTCGAGGTTAACGCCGCAGCCGCCATCATCATTTTGCTGTTGATCACCTTTATCATGAACGGGATCGCCGTCTATTTCAGGAATAAATGGCAGAAAAAATTCAAGTAATTATGGAAAGACAAGACACCATTATAGAAAAGAATACTAAGAAAAAGAACATGATCGAAGCCCAAGATGTGAAGGTTTACTATGATGACTTTATGGCTATTAAGGGTATCGATATGAAGATAAGGGCAAACAAGGTCACCGCTTTTATTGGACCTTCAGGATGTGGGAAATCCACCTTCCTGCGACTCTTCAACCGGATGAACGACTATGTGGACGGCTTCCGGATGGAAGGGGAGATCAGCATCCACGACGAGAACATCTATACAAAAAAGGTGAACGTGGAACAGCTGCGGAAAGAAGTGGGGATGGTTTTTCAGAAACCTAATCCCTTTCCGAAATCCATCTTCGAAAATGTGGCTTACGGCCTGAAGATTCAGGGCATCAGTGATAAAAAATTCCTTCAGGAGAAGGTAGAATCCTCTCTGAAACAGGTGGCATTGTGGGATGAGGTAAAAGATGACCTTAACAAATCGGCGCTGGCCCTTTCCGGAGGACAGCAGCAACGCCTTTGTATTGCCCGGACCCTGGCGGTAGAACCCACGGTAATATTAATGGACGAACCCACCTCGGCCCTTGACCCTATTTCGACTGCGAAGATCGAGGAGCTGATCTATGAGCTGAAGGACAAGTACACCATCGTGATCGTTACTCACAACATGCAGCAAGCCAGCCGCGTCAGCGACTTCACCGCCTTCTTTTATCTGGGAGAACTTATTGAATACGATAAAACCAAAAAAATCTTCACCAATCCTGAAAAGAAACAGACAGAGAATTATATTACTGGCCGATTCGGATAAATTGTAATGGTGCATCTATATGTCCGCCCCATTGCCTGGATTATAGCTTTTAAATTAAAAACCTGATAACCATGATGAACTTCCAAGAATATAAAGACCATCTCCAGCAAGAAGGGCACGAGATGTTCGATCTCTGCAAAAAACAGCTGGAAAACGCCCGGGAGGCTTTCCTGAAACACGATAATGACCTCGCAGAAGAGGTGGTGCGAACAGAATCCCGGGTGAATGCCCTGGACCTGAAAATAGACCGCGATTGCGAACGTTTCATTGCACTGCATACCCCCGTTGCCGGAGATCTTCGTTTTGTGCTCGCCCTGCGAAAGATAAATTTCGACCTGGAGAGGATTGGTGACCACGCCTACGGTATCTCCAACTTCATCATCAACATCGATCAGCGAG
>CBFGYW010000486.1:0-1838 GCA_965653085.1 uncultured Salinimicrobium sp. | reverse complement strand
AATTTACAAACCTTGACAGTTTGTCATTGCAAGGAATAGATGAAGATGCAGAAGTCTTTTCTAAAGGCTTTCACCCGGCTGGATTCCTTTCAGGGGAACTCCACTTTCGGGGCCTGGCTGAAGAAGATTGTTGTGAACAGGAGCATCAATGCGTACAACAAAAGTTCCAGGCAGCAGGAGGTTGCATACAGCGACCAGCTGAAGCACGCCGAGGATGATTCCGCAGGGATCGACCGGCAGGAGGAACAGCAGAACCCGAAGGTGCGAAAACTGCTGAAGGCGATGGACGAGCTGAAGGACAATTACCGGATCGCCCTGACCCTTCACCTGATAGAAGGCTACGATCACGAGGAGATCTGCGAAATAATGGATATCTCCTATGCCAACTGCAGGACCACGATTTCAAGAGCTAAAGAAAGTCTCAGAAAAAAAATTGAAGCATTATGAAAACCGACAACTTAGATGAACTGTTCCAGACGCTGGACTTCGATGTGGCCGAACCCGAGGCAGGGCACGTACAGAGATTCCGGGATAAGCTTGACAGCGGCTCCAAAAGGAGCGTGAGGTCTTCGGGGATCATTCCCCTGTGGCTACCCTGGATCTCAATGGCAGCCTGCCTTCTCATAGCCGTGGTGCTCTTCGGTGGGTTTTTCAACCCCAGCCAACAGAACCACGGGGAGCTGGCAAGTGTGTCTTCAGAAATGGCAGACACCCAGAATTTCTACGCTTCCGTGATCAAAAAGGAACTCTATCAGCTGGAACAGGAAAAGACTCCGGAGACCGAGGCCCTTATTCAGGATGCCCTAAAACAGCTGGAAGTCCTGGAAACCGATTACAACAAACTTAAAAACGACCTGGTGAAGAGCGGGCAGGATAAACGAGTTATCTATGCCATGATCACCAACTTCCAGCAGCGCATCGACCTGTTGAAAAAGGTGCTGGAAAAAGTAAACACTATTAACACCCTAAAAATCACTCCCCATGAAAACAATTTGCTATAACCTGTTCCTTGCGCTATTGATGGTGCCCATCCTGGGATTTGCAGGGAATGAATGGACCGGAAGACATACCAAACAGAAAAAGATCACCAAGAGCTACAATGTTTCGGCAGATGCCCTGCTGAAGATTGACAACAGCTACGGAAACATCGATATCACCACCTGGAATGAGAACAGGATCGAGATCGAGGTGATCATCAAGACCAACGGAAACGACGAGGAAAAAGTTGTACAGAGGCTGCGCGAAATAGACGTGGACTTCAGCGGTTCCAGCTCCCGTGTGAGTGCGGTGACCCGATTTGAGGAACGGAATTCCTCCTGGTGGAGCAACATCTTTGGCGGCTCCAGCAATGTAAACATGGAGATCAACTACCGCGTGAAGGCTCCTGTGACCAATAACGTAGAGCTTGAAAATGACTACGGAAGCATCGCCCTGGACAAGCTGGAAGGCAATGCCAATATCTCCTGTGACTACGGAAGACTGCTGATAGGTGAACTTCTGGGCAGCAGGAACCTTCTGGTCTTCGACTACACCCGCAACTCCCAGATCGACTTCATCAAGAGGGGCAAGATCGTCGCTGACTATTCCCAATTCACCGTTGGCGAGGCCGGCACCCTGGAAGTGGTGGCTGACTATACCGACTCCAATATCAAAAAGGTCGAGAACCTGAACTTCGCCGCCGACTACGGCAGCATCAGTGTCGACAAGGTGCGGAATATCGTGGGTGAAGGGGATTATCTGGGTACCAAATTAGGAGCGGTCTACGGATCGGTTGAACTCAATCTCGATTATGGTTCTGCGACCATAGGAAAGCTGATGAAGAGCGCCCGCAAGGTGGA
>CBFGYW010000485.1:0-1838 GCA_965653085.1 uncultured Salinimicrobium sp. | reverse complement strand
ATTGACCTCGATGAATTCGGCTGTGTCCAGAAGGCGTATAAACTCCCCCACTTTGAATTTTTCCCGCTTCAGACTGTTTACAAGATTGGTATTGACCGCAGTTTCTACGGGAAGCCTAAGACGGTCTGGCACCTTCATGTTTATCTCGTTAAAGGTTTTCAACAGCGGGTAGGTATTCTCGAATAACAGCTGCAGGGCACCTTCTGCACTTCTCATGGTATTTTCCATCACCAGTTCCATGATCCTTCGCTGTTCGTCTCTGAAAAGATGCCAGAAGGAGTAGCTGTGGTTTCCAAAATAAGTATCCATCAGGTTGAAGATCTCATAAATGTTACCTTTTTCAAAAAAGTCAACCGCTTTCTCGTGCAGCTCATTCAAGGCTACCTCTTTAAAGTCCTTTTTTACCCCACTGAAAAGATGCTGATCTCCCAGATGCAGCACGGCATAGGAAATATCAACCTTTTCCCAGGTTATATCTGAACGGATCTCAGTTCTGCCGATGAGGAGCTTCTGTTTTCCACTTTCGTAGTAATTACGGGCTTTCATATAAGCGCTGAAGTTGTAGAGATTTGCCTCTTCTGGAAATTCCTCAAACAGGGAGGATACAGCATAATGGGCCCCAATCCTCGTCATGTCAATTTCCATTGGTTTCACATATTTCTCATAAGCCTTTAAAGCGGTTCCGAATTCAGGGATATTGCTGGGTATCCTGCCCAGGTACTTCTTGAATTCCTCTTCATACTGATTTCCGCTAAGCTCTTCAGCCAGCTGAATGGCTCTGGTTGCATAAAAGATGTCTTGCATGGATTCCAGGCCCGTGACCTCGTCGAAAAACCAGCCACAGCTGGTGTACATCAGCATACAGTGATATTGCATTTCCAAAAGCTTCAGGAGTTTTACCTTTTCATCATCTGTTAACCCCTCCCGGAATTGCTCCCGGAAGAAACTCTCAACATTTTCCGGTTCCCGATTCAGAATCACCTGGATATACGCGTTCCTTACATCCCAGGGGCTGGAGCTGTATTCCTTCATCTGGTCCTCATACAGCTGGATCAGCTCTTCGCGCACCCAGTCGAAAGTCTCTCTCAGTGGAGCACGCCATTTCTGGTTCCACTCAGCATTCCCGCCTGTATTGCAGCCACAATCGCTCTTCCAGCGTTCCACGCCGTGGGAACAGCTCCAGGAGGTGTTTTCCAGAATCTGTGCCTCATATTCAGGTGGGTATTTTTCAAGGAACTCCCCATAAATGCTCAGATCAATATCTTCGTGCTGGGCGATATGATCCAGACAGGCAGAAAGAGCCATCTCGCCAAAACGATGATGATGCCCGTAGCTCTCCCCGTCAGTGGCTATGTGGAAAAGCTGTGCCTCTTCCCTATCCTGAAGCTGGCCCAGCAGGCGGTCGGCAAACTTTCTTCCGTTGTTAAGCAGCCCTTCAAAAGCGACTCCCTGGGAAGCCGGCCCGTCGTAAAAGAAAAGGGCAATCTGATTTCCTGAAGGAAGATCACAGCGATAGGGCCTCCTTGGGTCTATCTTTGCACCTGTGGCGTCATGCCATTTATTCTCCCCTGATTTCCTATGGCTTTTGGCCTGATATGGGGAAAGAATCGTGAATTTGATCCCATGCTTTGCAAGAAGTTCAAGGGTTAAAGTACTCACTGCGGTTTCCCCCAGCCACATCCCCTCAGGCAAACGGCCAAAGCGGGATTTAAAGTCTTCAATTCCCCAGATGACCTGGGTCTCCTGATCCCGTTCATTGGCAAGGGGCATGATCAAATGATTGAATGCCTGTGCTAGAGCAGCCTCATGACCGGAAAAATGATTCTGACTTACCTTAT
>CBFGYW010000484.1:0-1849 GCA_965653085.1 uncultured Salinimicrobium sp. | reverse complement strand
GGTACTACTGCCCGCTTTCGAGGCCACTTCTTATATCAAAAAGGTTTTCTATTTTCTGGTCGCGGCTTTTCCTCTATGGCTTTGCTTCTCCTGGATCTACGAGATCACGGAAAAAGGCATCAGGAAAACCAAAAATATACCCCCTGAAGTGTCCATAACTCCGGCAACAGGAAATCGTCTTAAAAAGTTTATTTTGGCTGCCCTAGGAGTTGCCATCGTGCTCTTTTGTATCAATATCTTCTGGGATTCCCCCGCATCAGCCGTTGAGCCTGATGCAAATAAGCTTTCGGTGCTTCCGGATTCACTCAATGAAAACAAATCCATTGCAGTTCTGGCATTCGCCGATATGAGTCCCAAAAAAGACCAGGAATATTTTTCAGATGGGATAAGTGAAGAGATACTGAACCTCCTGGCACGGATCCCGGAACTGAAGGTTATCAGCCGTACTTCCTCCTTCTCTTTCAAGAACAAGAATGCTACCACCGAGGAAATTGGAAGTGCCTTGGGGGTTAACCATATCCTTGAGGGCAGCGTGCGCAAATCGGGAAATACACTTCGGATCACTGCGCAGCTGATCAACGTGTCAGATGGAGCCCACCTCTGGTCCAAGACCTTCGACCGTGATCTTACGGATATTTTTAAAGTTCAGGATGAAATAGCCACAGAAGTAACGCGGGAACTAAAGGCTACTCTGGTACCGGATCTGCTCAAATCGAAGGAGGTGGACACCGAGGCATATAGACTCTACCTGCAGGCCCGTCAGTTGGGCAACCAGTTTACTGCGGAATCAGTTTTAAATGCTTCTACATTATTGAAACGCTCAATAGCCATAGATTCCACCTATGCTCCCGCTTGGGCTTTACTATCCCGGTTGTATTCCCGAATGGCATACAATTTTATGACCCTGCCCCAGGAGGAAGCTTCACGCCTGGGAATTAAAGCTGCTGAAAATGCTATTGAACTGGACCCCGATTACGCAATGGGATACGCCAACCTTTCCATCTTCCAGAGCAGTAATTTCGATTTTACAAGCGCCGCCATCAGCACAAAAAAGGCCCTCGAACTTGGACCGAATAATCCGGAGGTAGTGACAAATTGCTACATATTCAATATGGTTCCTATTGAAAAGAAAATAGAGGCTATAGATAAGGCTGTTTCCTATAATCCTCTGGATTATAAGAACTACTTTAATCTTGGGCTTTTCCATTATTTTGTTGGTGACTACAAAGCTGCACAAGAAGATTTGGATATTTATGAACTGCATTTTCCAAATGCAGCCGTGCTTCATCAGATTCGTGCGATGATCCTGCTGCACAAGAAAGATCCTGAAGCCGCCTATCAGGAGATCCTAAAGGAGGAAGATGATTATTTCAGAAGACACGGTACCATCTCCATCCTTTATGAACTGGGAAGGAAACAGGAGGCAGACAAACTTCTCTCCGAGTTTCTTCAGGATTACCCGACTGAAGCTATTAATATTGCACAGATCTACGCATTTAAGGGCGACAAGGACACTGCTTTCGAATGGCTGGAAAAAGCCTTGGTAATTAAAGATCCTACTCTCATAGAAGGATTGTATTATCCCGATTTTAAGAGCCTGTACAGTGATTCACGCTGGAGGGAGATTATCAATCGAATGAACTTACCTGAGGGGCACGGAGTGCCGATGGGATAATATTTTAATATACAGAAAACCTGACTATCAGCAATTTGAGAGGCCTAAACTCCTACTTGTTTTGAAAAAGATTCTTTTCCTTGATCATTGCAGCCGTACTGGAGGGGAGGGAGCCTTCCCATCCTGGTTCCCCTTCTACTATCTTCTGGTGAACTGCCCGGGAATCAATATCGA
>CBFGYW010000483.1:0-1851 GCA_965653085.1 uncultured Salinimicrobium sp. | reverse complement strand
GTGGATGGAGCTCCAGCCATCCTGGGCAAGAGGAAGGACCGTAGGGCTCCTCATTCCAGGCAGCAGCTTTACCACTGCCTCTATCTTGTCATTCGGGATGTTCAGGAGGATATACTTCGACTGCCGTGCCCGCAGGACAGATTGGATGCGGAACTGCAGCTTCTGAAGGATTTCATTCCTCTGCTCAGAAATTAGGGGGGAAATGGCCAGGATGGCCTCACTCTTCATTATCACCTCCACCTCCCGAAGATTGTTCTTGAAGAGCGTACTGCCACTGGAGACGATATCACAGATGGCATCTGCAAGGCCGATATTGGGAGCAATTTCCACCGAGCCATTGATGAGGTGGATATCGGTTTCCAGGCCTTTTTCTGTAAGGAACTGCTGCAGGGTATTGGGATAAGAGGTGGCGATCCTCTTGCCATCCAGGTCTTCAATACCTGAATATTCCTGATCTTTTGGAATGGCCAGGGAAACCCGGCACTTGGAGAAACCCAGCTTTTCACCGGTAATAATGCCCCTGCCTTTTTCGGTAAGCACATTTTCTCCCAGAAAGGCTATATCTACTATCCCGTCCCGCAGGTACTGCGGAATATCACCGTTGCGGAGATAGAATACCTCCAGGGGGAAATTACTGGCGTCGGCTTTTAGCTGGTCCCTCCCATTGTCCACTGAAATCCCGGCATCCTTCAGGAGTTTCAGGGAGTCGTCGTGAAGCCTTCCGGACTTCTGTACTGCGATTCTTAATCTTTGCATTGCTGTTGTTTTTTAATTTCAGCAGATCAGAAGGGCAGGAAAAGAAAAAACCCGTCTGAGCTGCTCAAACGGGTTTTAAAATATGGTTTATACACGCATATCTATCTCACCTCGCAGGAGCGAATGAATGAGAATGATGATGATGTAATTGTGTTGCGTACATTGTGAAGCAAATTTAAATAAAAAACTGATTCCTCAATTACTTTTATGATTTTTTATGCTTTAGGATTGAGTTCCTATTTTATCTCTGCCGATTTCAGGATGGCTTCAAGCTCGAACATATTGTCTCTCTTGGCTGCAGAAGGCCTGAAGGTAGAGCCTTCAAGAATCACATATCTGTCATTCTTCTCGTCCCGTACGGCATAATTGATAAAGGGCCCGCCCATAAAGGCTCCTTGAACTTCCCAGGTGCCCTTGGTCTCATACGCGAATTTACCGTCAACTTCAGAATTGAAAAGGTAGGGGGCGTACGCCGCCTCTGTGATCATATGTGTGCCTTCAGTTGGGCCGGGAATGTGGGTCTCTCCAATGGAATCCCTCATTTCGATTATATTGGCCACTACATTGGTATCGGATTCAAAGGTGTTCATCGGGACTTCATAGACAAATATCTCCATACTTCCGTTAGGGATATCCTTGCGGATCCAGAAGAAACCATCCTCGTCTTTCGCATACCTGTAGGCGTCAGGGAAGTCCAGAGATACACCTAATTCCTCCTCTATTCTTGAATCGTCCATTAGGGATTTGCCAATACGCCGCTGCTGTTCCTTCAGTTCTGTTTCCTTAAAAACTTTGGTAATTCTTTCTGTATTTTCATTGATCAGGTTGATGATCTCCTCATTGGTTTCCCCGGTAACAAAAATACCAACCTGCGGTTCGGCATAAGGGTCGCGGGCTATCTGGATATCAGCGGGTTTACCTTTTTCTATTTTCAGAAATATCCGGCTCTTTCTCATGAATCCGCTGAAGGATTCGGGAGGCATCTGCCTCAGGGTAAAGAGAGGCTCTTCCTGCGGAAGGCCATCTACGGGAGCTGCAAAATTGGTCCTTATGGCTTCTCCAATTTCACCACGTCAGAGTTCTTGCGGTAGGATC
>CBFGYW010000482.1:0-1852 GCA_965653085.1 uncultured Salinimicrobium sp. | reverse complement strand
AATTATATTTTTCCTGTGTGCCAAAAACCTCCAGTCCTAGCTTGTTCAATAAGGCGATCTGGAGGATTCTTTCGGATTGTAAAGAGTCGAAATTTTTCTTTTCCTTTTTGTACCGCTGCATTGTACGTTCAGAGAGGTGAAGGTAATTGGACCACTCCAGGGAGGAAAATGGACTTATATTAGCCAGTTTGGTAAAAACGCTGAAATTGAGGCCTCTACGTATTGCTTCTATTAGAACAAGAACGTTTTTATCGTCTACTGAATCAAAGGAAATGCTGCTGTCAAAAATATCGAGACTTGTCTTCATGGCGTAATTATTTATACAAATATAGGCAATCCGTCAATTAAATAGCGACAAATGTCTGCAAATATTACGGTTGAATGTTCCTTTAACCGCTTCTTCTATCCAGGATCACCAAATCTGCTGAAGCCCTATTCAATGCAATAGGTATATTATTTATTACCGCAGTCCTTATAAGTGTCTGTATATCATGTTCGTGTCCGTGGGGGCTTTCTGCATCGATGAAGAATATGATCTTCTGGACCTCCCCCTGAAGAATTTTTGCTGCAAGAATAATATCACCTCCACTGGGTCCGTGTCCGAATCCCTTAACATTGAGATCCAGAACATCGCTAAGAAGTTTTGCTGTGTTTGTTGTTCCTATCAGGTTATATTCCTCCAATCGGTTTCTGTGTTCTTTTGCCCAGTTCAGTAAGTCACTTTTCCGGCTGTTATGTGCAATAAGGGCTATGGTTGTTTCCATATGTTGTTCTGCTTTTTTTATAAAATTAGGTCTTTTTAGTCGTAACCTCCCAAGACTTCGGAGGAGTTATTGATTTCTTAACCATCTACAGGATTAATATCCATTGTTTATGCGGGAGGGGAATTCAAAAAAAGCTGTATTTTTGTGCAGCATCAACAATGATTTTATTCTCAATGAGCCAGAAATTACTATTGAATTCTAAAGAGATAAACATCATTCTTCATCGGCTGGCCTGTCAGTTAATAGAAAATCACACAACGTTTGAAAATTCAGTACTTATAGGAATTCAGCCCAGAGGGGTTTTCCTGGGAGAAAGGATTCAGAAAATTCTTATGGAAGATTATTCAGTGGAAAATGTGCTGATGGGTAAGCTCGATATTACCTTTTATCGTGATGATTTCCGACGGAGCAGTAAACCACTGGAGGCCAATAAGACCAGTATAGATTTCGTGGTTGAAGATAAGCGGGTGGTTTTTATTGATGATGTGCTGTATACAGGGAGAAGCATTCGCTCTGCCCTTACAGCTATCCAATCCTTCGGAAGGCCCAGGGACATTGAACTCCTTACCCTAATTGACCGAAGATTCAGCAGGCATTTGCCTATCCAGCCCGATTATAACGGAAGACAGGTTGATGCGATCAATGAAGAGAAAGTGAAGGTTCATTGGAAGGAAAATGAAGGTGAGGACGCCGTTTATGTTATAAATAAATAATACCAGCCCCACATATGAGTGAGTTAAGTGTCAATCATTTATTAGGAATCAAATATCTCAATAAAGAAGATATAGAACTCATTTTTCAGACGACAGATCATTTTAAGGAAGTAATTAATCGACCTATAAAGAAAGTTCCTTCGCTGAGGGATATTACCATTGCCAACCTCTTTTTCGAGAACAGTACCAGGACCAGGCTATCATTTGAGCTTGCAGAAAAGCGCCTAAGTGCCGATGTAGTCAATTTTTCTGCTGCCTCATCATCCGTGAAGAAAGGGGAGACCCTGATTGATACCGTGAGCAATATCCTTTCAATGAAGGTAGACATGGTGGTAATGAGACATCCGAACCCTGGTGCTGGAATATTTCTTTCCC
>CBFGYW010000481.1:0-1856 GCA_965653085.1 uncultured Salinimicrobium sp. | reverse complement strand
CTCGTCATTCAGGAAAGGGCAGTTTTCGGCATTGGCATCTTCGGTACGGTTGAAATAGAGGCTCAGCAGCTCGTAGGCCTTGGCTTTATAATACAGGTTCTTGATGGTGGGAACGATGTTGAAGTTGGCAAGCTGGTTGAGCACGATCACCATAGAGGGAGACATCGGGGCATCCTTGTAATACTGCTTGTCCTTGTTTTCTATATTCAGGAAGGAGATGTATTCCGATTCTTCGGAAAACAAGGCGTGGAACTTGTTGATGGAGATCACCACGGAAATCAGCCAGGACTTGGGCTTCAGCTCCAGGTCTATTGGAAGTTCCCTTTTGGGATTGTACAGCAGCAGGGAATTCTCCTCCAGCAGGGGCATTTTATAGCTGCCGTTGTTGAAGAGGAAGGTACCGTCTCCCTTTCCACAGAAATGGAATTGAATAAAATTGCGGGAGATGTTCCTGAAAACCTTCAGGGGTTCCTGGCCTTCGTTCTGGAAACGGTATACCAGAATCCCGTCTTCCAGCCGGGTCTCCTCACATAACCTTTCAGCGTTATTTTTCTCCATTATTTTTTTCTTTTTCCGCAGCCGTTTATTTAGAACGGTTCTAAACAAATAGCCCGCGAACCTGTATGACTGCTGGCAAAATTACTGTAAAAAACTGATAAATGTCAGGTTTCGGCCTAAAAAGCCGTGTAGCGTTAAAAATAGTACTTCCATCGTTGTTTTTTACAAAAGCAAGGTTATAATTTTGCGTCATTATTCCAAAAGAGGTAAATGGAAGACTACAACATTTCTACAGGCAGACATTTTTATACCGTGGGCCTGAGTTATAAAAAGGCAGATGCCGAAGTGCGGGGGCATTTCAGTTTAGGGGAGGAAGGGAAGATCGGTCTGCTGAACCAGGCAAAGGCGGAAGGGATCGACGGCATCCTTGTCACCTCTACCTGTAACCGTACCGAGATCTACGGATTCGCCCAGCATCCTTTTCAGCTGATCAAGCTGCTGTGTGAGCACACCCGCGGCACCATCGAGGAATTCGAGAAGGTGGCCTATGTCTATAAGAACAAGGAGGCCATCTCCCATATGTTCAAGGTGGGCACCGGGCTGGACAGCCAGATCCTGGGAGACTTCGAGATCATCAGCCAGATAAAGAATTCCTTTGTGCAGTCCCGCGAAATTGGGGTTGCCAACCCATTTCTGGAGCGGCTGGTGAATGCCGTCATCCAGGCCAGCAAACGCATCAAGAATGAAACGCAGATCTCTTCGGGGGCTACCTCGGTGAGCTTTGCTTCGGTACAATATATCCTGAAGAACGTCGAGAATGTTTCAGAAAAGAACATCCTCCTCTTCGGAACAGGGAAAATTGGAAGGAACACCTGTGAAAACCTGGTAAAACACACCGGGAACAACAAGATCACCCTGATAAACCGCACCAAGGACAAAGCGGAAAAGATCGCAGGGAAGTTTGACCTCAGCGTAAAAGATTATGCCGACCTGCAGGCTGAGATCCGCAAGGCAGACATCCTGATTGTCGCCACAGGAGCCCAGAATCCTACCATTACCAAAGAGCTTATCTACAATAAAAAGGTGCTGCTGATCCTTGACCTTTCCATTCCTAAGAACGTCGCAGAAGATGTACGGGAAATGGACAATATCAGCCTGCTGCACCTCGACCAGCTGGCGAAGATGACAGACGAGACCCTGGAGCGGCGCAAGGAATTCGTGCCCCAGGCAGAAGCCATCAACAAGGAATGCGAGGCCGAGTTCAACTCCTGGCTGGAAACCCGCAAGTTTGCCCCCACCATCAAGGCCCTGAAGAAAAAGCTGAAAAAACAAACACTAAAATCTATATTCATTAGCTT
>CBFGYW010000480.1:0-1863 GCA_965653085.1 uncultured Salinimicrobium sp. | reverse complement strand
AATGCTGCAGTTATTATAATCCCGCTTCCTGCTGAAGATATCACTGCTCATATCGCATACCAGCGGACGGCTGGTGGAAGGGAAGGATTTCATCTGAGTCCCGTAAATGGTATTGTTGCTGGTGCAGTGGAAATAATCTGCATCCTCAGGGATCTTGTAATCCTTCGGAATATAATTGAAATTCTTATCGGCGGAAGAGGCCACCTCCACGACTTCCCCGAAGAGCCTGGCTTCCTTGATGGCATTGGAAGCCCAGGTGCCGGTGTTGAGGTAAGCCGCCTTTTTGTTGAGCAGGTTATAGGCCACCATCAGGAACTGAAGGCTGGCTCCCCCCTGCAGGAAGAGAGCTTTATAGCCTTTTCCTTCGAGCCCTAAGAGCTCCAGGGAGAGGCTTCGCGCTTCCTCCATGACATTGACAAAATCCTTGCTTCGGTGAGAGATCTCCAGGATGGAGAGCCCGGAGTTATTAAAATCGAGAACTGCCTGCGAGGCTTCCTTAAATACTTCCTGCGGAAGAATACAAGGGCCGGCGCTATAGTTATGTACTTTCATAGGTGTTGTGGTTTTGAATTACAAATATGGGAAAAAAGTGGCAGTTACCCTTGGGCTGGGAAGGGTTTTATCGAAACCAAAGTGCAGATCGAAGCAGTGAACTCTTATAATTTCGGGAAGTACCGAAGACACATCATTCGCGAGTCATTCGCGAGTCATTCGCGGGTCATTCGCGAGTCATTCGCGACTTAAACCCGCAAATAACTCGGCAATCTCTCCCGAATGACTCGCAATTCAGTCGGAATTAACTAAACTTTAACCCTAGTCGGCTGATGATCAGATAACCTTTTATGTTAAATTAGTACAAGTAATTAAAAAGTCTTAAACTATGTCAAAATCACCAGGAGGACCCTTCAGCCCGCAATCGGGGAAGGTCTCAAATCTCATATTCTACACTGTCGACGGGCAGCAGATGACCCGCGCCAAAGGGGATACCGGGAAGAATTCCAATTCGGGAGGCTCGGTTTCAAACCGTCGCGGTTTCGGCAATAAGCAGTTATGGCTTAATCCGTTGAAGCCGGTGATCGATCTTGGATTCAGGAATGACAAGCCTTTTCGCGGGGCGATGGCTTATGCTATCTCATATATGACGGCCAACGCAGTCACCGGTAAAGGTTCCACGGCGGAAATTCACCCCGAAAAAATGAAGATCAGTGTCGGCAGCCTGGGAATCCCGGCCACAGCATCCGTAACACTTTCCGAAGGGGAGTTGGTGTTTCAATGGGACCCCAAAGTGGCAGGGCGCGACGGAAATGGGTATGACCAGGTTCTCCTGGCGGCCTATAATATTGAAGAAAAACGTGCCGAGTGCCGTAATAAAGGCATCCTTCGTAAAGACGCTCAGGCGGCCATTCCTTTGACAGTCCCAGGCCAATACCATTGCTTTCTCGGATTCATAGCTGAAGATCGCACCCGCCAGTCCGATAGTATTTATTTGGGAACTGTAACCGTATGAGGTAATAAAATAGGACAGTAAAAGGGAGAATTGGCTGACTCGACAGGAAAAGATTTTTAGGTGTTCAAATCTTCAGATCTGCCACTTCTTTTTAATTCAGCTCCTTAAGAAACTTCAGGGTATCCACATCATCGGCATAATCCCACAGCTGCGGCTGCTGGGTTTTTCCGAAAGGCACTTCCCCTTCAACCAGACCTTTGGCAACAATGCATTGAATGGTTTCCTGATGCTGAAGGAAGACGAAGGCTTCGGCTCCCCTATCGCCACCCTGTTTTATGAGACCTACAGCGACTTGGCCTCTTTAAAGGAAACGCTGAAGGCAAAAGAGGAATCCATTCAATGCATTGTTGCCAAAG
>CBFGYW010000479.1:0-1865 GCA_965653085.1 uncultured Salinimicrobium sp. | reverse complement strand
TTGTGGCTCTTCCCAGTCGAATCCTACCCCAGCCACCTTTTCCTGAATCCTGCTTATGGGTGGTGAATTTTGAATCTGCCAGCTCTCTCAATTGCCGGATTATATCCCGCTTCTTCTCAAGATTTTTCTCGTATTCCTTTTCCTGAAGCTCAAAATGGGCCTGCCTCTTATCGTGGATCTTCTTGGTAGCCTCACTGAATTTCTGCCAGATATCCTCGCGATATTCCTTCTCCACCGGGCCCAGATCCTCCTTCCACATCTTGTGAAGCATCTGCAGCTCCCTGAAGGCCCTGTCTGTATTCTCTTCCTGTGTAAGCTCCTCGGCCCTGGAAATGATCTTCAGTTTCTGCTCCAGGTTGTGTTTGAAGTCCAGGTCCCTGAACTCGCGATTCAGATGAAGGAAATCATAAAAGTTCTCCACGTGGTGGTGGTAGGTATTCCACACAGTGTTGTATTTATCCCGCGGAATGGCACCGGCAGTGCGCCATCGCTCCTGCAGTTCTTTGATGCCGGGAAGGTTCCAAGGGAGGTAAGCGACCAGACCTGGCAAGAGTTCAAGGAGGCGGTGAGAACCTTCAACAGAAACAAGAACGCCTTTTATAAGAATCAGAAGAAGGACCAGTACGAGAATCTGGAGAAGAAGCTGGCCCTGGTTCAGATCGCAGAAGACAACAAAGACAGCGAGGATTTCAAGGCTACCACAGTCCTGATGAAGAAAATCCAGGAAGACTGGAAGGCCATAGGACACGTTCCGAGGAAGGACAGCGATAAGGTGTGGAAGCAGTTTAAGAGTGCCTGCAATCACTATTTCGACAGGCTTCACGCTTCGAGGAATGAGGAAAACAAGGAGGAAACCGAAGCTTTCGAAAAGAAGAAGGAGCTGTTGGAAGCTCTGAAGAATCTGGAATTCACTGGGGACAGGAAGAAAGACCTGCCTGAGATCAAGAAATTCATCGAGGAATGGAAGACTCTCGGAAAGGTGCCTCACAGTAAGCGCTATATTGAAGGGAAATTCAACAAGGCACTGGACCAGGCATTTGAACGGCTGGATCTTGACAAGACCCAGACCGAGATGCTGAAATATGAGAACAAGGTTCAGGCGCTGGAAGAGGCGGATGACAACCGTAAAATTGACAATGAGCATTATTTCCTGACCAAGAAGATCGAGGAAACGCGGGCCGAGATTCGGCAGCTGGAGAACAACCTTCAGTTCTTCTCAAATGTGGATGATAAGAATCCGCTGGTGCAGGAGGTTCATAAGAACATCCAGAACCATAAGGACCAGCTTGCAATATGGCAGGAGAAGCTTGAGAAGATCAAGACGCTGTACTAGTTGCGGGGTTGCGGGGTACGAGGTGCGGGTGCCGCGAGGGGCGCGGTACGAAAAATTTTTAAAGCTTAAACACAAAAGGACAGATAAAAATCTGTCCTTTCTTTTTTTACTGCTGCGTGTGATCGACAAATCACAGCGCCAGGGGGGCGGGAATCTGAGGTTCTCGCCCAGTGATGGGTACTTAAAATGTTCTTATAGCTTTTTCGCCTCTTCCCAAAAGGCATCCATTTCAGCCAGAGTCATTTCCCTCAAGGTTTTATTCTGCTCCTTAGCCTTCCCTTCAAGATATTGGAATCTTTTGATAAACTTCTTATTGGTGCGCTCCAGGGCATTTTCCGGGCTTATTTTGAGAAATCTAGCGTAGTTGATCATCGAGAAGAGAACATCGCCAAATTCGGCTTCTATTGCGTCCTGATTATCTGAGTTCACCTCATGCTGCAGTTCTTCCAGCTCCTCTTTTAGTTTTTCGAAAACCTGTTGTGGCTCTTCCCAGTCGAATCCTACCCCAGCCACCTTTTCCTGAATCCTGCTT
>CBFGYW010000478.1:0-1866 GCA_965653085.1 uncultured Salinimicrobium sp. | reverse complement strand
TGACTGCCTGCCAGCCCCAGAAGTTGATCTTGCTCAGGGTATCGCTGTACATCCTGGTCTTCAGCAGGCGCTGGGTGGAGTAGTACATCCCGGCAAAGAAGGCGTTCCCCACAAAGGCAAAAATCACCGCATTGGTGTGGAGGGGACGAAGCCGCCCGAAGCTCAGCCACGGAATCCCGTCGGTGAGGTTTGGGAACAGAAATAAAAAGGCCAGCAAGAGGCCCACTGACATTCCCACGGCAGCCCAGAAGAGGGTGGCGTAGAGGAAGTTTCTTACGATCTTGTTGTCGTAATAGAACTGCTGCAATTCCATACTTAGTCTAATTTGTCTTTTTTGGGTTTTTTTGATTCCGATTTTGGATCCTTGACTAGCTCGTCTTCAAAGAGCATCCGTACCGAAGGGGTGTAGCCGTCGTCGTACTGGCCTTTGCGCACCGCCATTATAAAGGCTGCAAAAAATACCAGTGCCACCAGCAGGCTGATGCTCAGCATAATGTAGATAACGCTCATGAGTTTCCTAATCTGAGGGCAAAACTATTCCCTGACTTTCGGTAGAAATATGATTTTGATCAGGTTTCGGGGACTTCAGATTTTTTTGAAAAACTTCTTAGATATGACTTCAGTCATTAAATACCCTTGAGTTCGTACTGATCTTTGTACCTGTAATTCAAACACCTATTAATACTATAAATCATGAAAGCAGTCAACAAAATATCAACGAGATTATTTGTTCAGTTCTTTTTAATGTCTGCCCTTGTTCTGGGAACATTTACTTCCTGCGAAAAAAAGGAGAAGGCTAAGGAAGATCCTGAAATGATGAAGGTTTTTGGAGA
This sequence comes from uncultured Salinimicrobium sp., assembly GCA_965653085.1. Taxonomy (GTDB): domain Bacteria; phylum Bacteroidota; class Bacteroidia; order Flavobacteriales; family Flavobacteriaceae; genus Salinimicrobium. The sequence goes on along the minus strand of CBFGYW010000478.1, from coordinate 1,033 downwards.
GAGCGAGGCAGAGCTTACTGCCCCTCCCTTTGTTCCGAGACCTGTGGGAAACAGAGCCGCAACCAAACTTATCGTAAATATGGAAGTGGTGGAGAAAGAAATGGAAATGGCAGATGGGGTAACTTATAACTATTGGACCTTCGACGGAACCGTACCAGGAAGCTTTATCCGTGCAAGGGTAGGGGACGAAATCGAATTCACCCTTAAAAACCACCCCGATAACAAACTTCCTCACAACATCGACCTTCACGCGGTGACTGGTCAAGGGGGAGGAGCCGAGGCTACCTTTGTAGCTCCCGGACGCCAGGCTACCATGACCTTTAAGGCCATGCAACCCGGACTATATGTATACCACTGTGCCACGGCACCTGTGGGAATGCACATCGCCAACGGGATGTACGGATTGGTGCTGGTGGAGCCAGAAGGAGGTTTGCCTCCAGTGGATAAGGAATATTACGTAATGCAAGGGGATTTCTATACCGAAGGCAGCTATGGAGAACCAGGGCTACAGGCTTTCGATATGAACAAAGCTGTAGAGGAAGATGCTGATTACGTTGTGTTCAACGGAAAAGTAGGTGCCCTAACCGGGGAAAATGCCATCCATGCTGAAGTGGGTGAAACCGTAAGGATCTTCTTCGGAAACGGTGGGCCAAACCTTACCTCTTCCTTCCACGTAATCGGGGAAATCTTTGACCGAGTACTTATTGAAGGTGGAGACCTGGTGAACGAAAACGTACAGACCACTACCATTCCAGCCGGAGGTGCTGCCATCGTGGAGTTCAAAGTGGATACTCCTTCTGAACTTGTTCTGGTTGACCACGCCATCTTCAGGGCCTTCAACAAAGGTGCCCTGGGTATCCTGGAAGTGGAAGGACCCGAAAATACCAAAGTCTTCGGAGGTCAGACCGAGGAGAAAGCATATACTCCTGTGGAAACCAAAACTCCAATAGACGGAGACAAGATCGAGAACGAGGGTGAAGTGAAGTTTCAGGTAGGAGCTGAGAGGTGCTAGAGAGCAGAGGTCGAGAGATTA
>CBFGYW010000477.1:0-1873 GCA_965653085.1 uncultured Salinimicrobium sp. | reverse complement strand
TAGTTTATTAAATTTCAGATTCAGGTCACTGTTGGAGAAGGTCGGATCTTTCTCGACCTCTGCCATGAATTCCGGAATCTTCTCTTCCAGTTGCTGGAAATTCTGCGCCTGGATGATGTACTGGATAGGCATTCCACCCCGGCGGCCTACCGAAATGGTAGGTGATTCGCTAACGTTGGTTCGCGCCCCGGGCATCTGTTTGGTGAGGCGGGTAAGATGCTCGGCTATTTCATGCTGAGAACGCTCCCTCTCTCCCGGCGGAACCAGGGCTATCCTGGCCCGGCCGCTGTTCACAGAACCGGAGCCCCAGCCCGGAGACGTTATGATAAGACTCACCTTCTTCTCCGGTACCGAATCATTGATCAGCTCGGTGAGGTCTGTCATAAACCTGTCCATATAATCATAGGACGCCCCTTCGGGTGCCGTTATGTTCATACTTATAAAACTTCGGTCATCATAAGGAGCGGTTTCCTTTTTCAGTAGGCTGTAGAATAATCCAATCATCACGATACACAGGAACAGGATTGGAAACGAAAGCCATTTTTTATTGAAGAGGCATAATTGGTGTTCATCTTCACGAAATACTTTTCAGTAACATTGAAGAACTTCGTGTTTTTCTGCTTCCCAGGCTTTATCAGGTACGCGTTCAGCATCGGAGTTAGTGTCAGTGCCACAAAGGCCGATATGAGAACTGCGGCCGCTATTACTACTCCGAATTCCCTGAACAGTCTTCCCACGAAGCCTTCCATAAAAATGACCGGAAGGAATACCGCAGCAAGGGTCACAGAAATGGAAATCACCGCCATGAAGATTTCGTTCGACCCTTTTATGGCGGCCTCTATGGGGCTCATTCCTTCCTCTATTTTCTTGAAGATATTCTCAGTTACCACAATCCCGTCATCCACCACCAGACCCGTTGCCAGAACGATTGCCAGCAGGGTAAGCACGTTGATGGAAAACCCGAAGAGCCACATAATGAAGAAGGTGGCGATAAGGGAAACTGGGATATCGATTAATGGGCGCAGGGCGATGGACCAGTTCCTGAAGAACAGGTAGATCACCAGGATCACCAGGATGATTGCGATGAGAAGGGTCTCGGCTACTTCGAGAACCGCTTTTTTCACGAATTCGGTATTATCGAATGCGATGTTCAGTTTAAAATCCTTCGGAAGGTCTTCCTGCAGCTGATCGTACTGTTCGTAGAAGGCATCAGCGATGTCGAGATAATTAGTCCCCGGCTGGGGGATTATAACCATCGCAACCATTGGTTGTCCTGAGTCGCTCAGCTTTGTTTCAAGGTTTTCTGCTTCGAGATAGGCATTTCCGATATCGCGGAACCGAATGACCTTATTGCCATCAGCCCTGATGATCATATCGTTGAATTCCTCTTCGGTGGTGAGGTTACCGATGGTCTTGACAGCAAGTTCAGTATTGGACCCAGTTAATTTTCCCGAGGGCAGCTCCACATTCTGGGCTGTTAATGCATTACGGACATCACTGACCGTAGCCCCGAAGGAAGCCAGCTTAATAGGGTCGATCCAAAGTCTCATGGCATAGCGTCGCTGCCCCCAGATCTGCACGCTACTTACCCCTGGGATTGTCTGCAGCCGCGGGGCCAGCACATTTTCAGCATAATCACTGAGTTCCATCACGTTTTTATTGTCACTCTGCACCGTCATCGCAATAATAGGTTCAGAGTCTGCATCGGCCTTAGAAACCACCGGTGGAGCATCTATATCCTGCGGCAGCCTTCTCACCGCCCGGGATACCTTGTCCCGAACATCATTTGCGGCAACCTCCAGGTCTTTTCCCAGGTTGAACTCGATGTTGATGTTGCTGGACCCCTGGCTGCTGGTGGAACTTATGTTCCTGA
>CBFGYW010000476.1:0-1877 GCA_965653085.1 uncultured Salinimicrobium sp. | reverse complement strand
GAGGAATTCTGGAGAGATGTAAGGATTCCGGGCCAGATGGAAGAGATGAACACCGAGCTTGAAAAAGCAGGAAGGGTAGCCGATTTCCTTGAACTGGGAGAACTTTTCGCCAAAGATGCTCTTCACCGGAATGAGTCCTGTGGAGGACACTTCAGGGAAGAATATCAGACCGAAGAGGGAGAAGCCCTGAGGGATGATGAAAACTTCATGTATGTGGCTGCCTGGGAATACACAGGAAACCCTTCAGAGTCCATTCTTCATAAGGAAGACCTGAACTATGAGTTCATCGAAGTAAAAACAAGGAGTTATAAATAGTATTGAGTACAGAGTATTGAGTATGGAGTTTTTTCGCTCATTACTCGATACCAGCCACTCAATACTCAGTACTGAATACTCAATACTTACAATATGAATCTTACACTCAAAATATGGCGCCAGAAGGATGCCAAAGCTAAAGGGGGAATCAAGACCTACCAATTGGGAGGTGTGGAGCCCGATATGTCTTTTCTTGAGATGCTTGACGTTCTAAATCAGGAACTGATAGACAAGGGAGAAGAGCCTGTGGTTTTTGACCACGACTGCCGTGAAGGGATCTGCGGAACCTGCAGCCTTCAGATAAACGGAGAACCTCACGGACCGGACAGAGGAGTTACCACCTGTCAGCTTCACATGCGGAAGTTCAAGGATGGTGATACCATTGTGATTGAACCTTTCCGTGCCAAGGCTTTTCCTGTAATTAAAGACCTTATAGTTGACAGAAGTTCTTTTGAAAGAATTCAGCAGGCCGGGGGATATATTTCAGTAAACACCTCAGGAAACACCCAGGATGCCAACTCCATTCCAATTCCGAAGGACGATGCCGATGCGGCTTTCTATGCAGCTACCTGTATAGGATGCGGCGCCTGTGTTGCGGCCTGTAAGAATGCCAGCGCGATGCTGTTCACCTCTGCGAAGATCAGCCAGATGGCGCTGTTGCCACAGGGGCAGGTGGAAGCCGACAGAAGGGTTCTGGCGATGGTGGAACAGATGGACAAGGAAGGTTTTGGAAACTGTACCAACACCGGGGCCTGCGAGATCGAATGTCCTAAGGGTATTTCCCTGGAAAACATCGCGAGGATGAACCGCGAATACCTTAAAGCAAGTGTGAAGTAATTTCTTCACCCGAATAAAAAAATCCTGGCCACTCGCCGGGATTTTTTTATTTCCGGAAATCATTTAACGCAAGAAAATCCCCTGGAATGGTTGCAAAGCAATGGTATAATCCTTTCCTTTAAATAAACATTGAACTATGCGTTCTGAGATACCAACCAAGCTTCCAAAGGAAGGAATGAGCATTTTTACCAGGATGAGTCAGATGGCTCTTAAATACAATGCTGTAAACCTTTCGCAGGGGTTTCCGAATTTCGAGACAGATGCCAGGCTGCAGGAGCTGGTGACAAGGGCAATGCGGCAGGGATATAACCAGTACGCACCCCTGGCCGGGATTCCGGAGCTCAGGGAGGAGATCGTAAAGAAGATCGCCCGACTTCACGGCAAAACCTATGATGTCGATCGGGAGGTTACCATTACCAATGGAGCCACCCAGGCCCTTTTTCTGGCCATTACAGCTCTTGTCCATCCGGGAGATGAAGTCATTGTACTAAAGCCCGCTTACGACAGCTATGAGCCTGCCATTGAACTCAACGGAGGAGTGGTGGTGCAGGTAGGATTGAGGGATCTCGACTATTCCATTGACTGGGATCTTTTGAAAAGCAGGATCACTTCCCGGACCCGGATGCTTATCCTGAACACCCCCCATAATCCCAGCGCAACCGTGCTTCCCAAGACAGAGATGCTGAAACTGGAGGAACTGCTCAGGGATACAGAAATTATCCTTC
>CBFGYW010000475.1:0-1880 GCA_965653085.1 uncultured Salinimicrobium sp. | reverse complement strand
AGTGCCAAAATGTTCATTTTGACGGACTTTAATGGAGGCTGCATCATAAGACAGCTCTATTGTCCCCTTGGCAACTCAGGCCTTCAATTTATCTGAAAATGCAGTCTGCAGCTTCTTCACCTTTGGATCTATGATCACCTGGCAATAGGGCTGGCTGCGATGCTGGTTGTAATAATCGAAATGTTCGGCTTCAGCTGTATAAAAGGGTCCGGCTTCGGTTATTTCGGTGACTATGGAATTGGGGAATACCTGTTCATTTTCCAGCACCTCTATCACGCCTTCTGCCTTTTCCTTCTGTTCCTCGCTGTGGTAAAATATCCCGCTCCTGTACTGGGTGCCCACATCGTTTCCCTGGCGGTTCAGCGTTGTGGGGTCGTGGGTGGTGAAGAAAATATACAGCAGTTCCTCGTAACTGATCACTTGGGGGTCGAATTCCAGCTGTACTGCTTCAGCGTGGCCGGTTCTTCCGGTGACCACTTCCCGATAGGCGGGGTTTTTTATGGTTCCGCCAATAAATCCGGAAGTCACTTTTTCGACTCCCTTCACCCTCTGGAAGACGGCTTCTGTACACCAGAAACATCCGCCGGCGAAGGTGGCTTTTTGTAAGTTTGATCCTGTCATGACAGGAAATTACTATTTTTCAGCAGAACAGGAAAAGTTTTAAGGCTTTTGCCAGGCTTATTTAACAATAAACGGAGTTTAGATGCTTCGGCCTTTTCCTTAGTCTAAAAATGATTAATTTGCGACATAAATTCTGAAAATGATAGAGGCGCAGCAGATCCATAAATCCTATAAAGACCTTCACGTTTTGAAAGGGGTTAACCTGAACATCCCCAAAGGCGAAATTGTTTCCATAGTCGGAGCTTCGGGAGCGGGAAAAACCACTCTGTTACAGATCCTGGGAACCCTTGATCTTCCTGACAGAAAACACGGCAGTACCCTGAGGGTAAATGATACCGACATCTATTCGCTCTCGCCAAAGGAATTATCCAAATTCAGAAACAGGAACATCGGGTTCATATTCCAGTTTCACCAGCTGCTGCCTGAATTTACGGCCCTGGAAAACGTCTGCATTCCGGCTTATATCAATAACACCTCTAAGGAGGAAGCTGAAAAGAGAGGCCGGGAGCTGCTGGATTTTCTCGGACTGGCTCAACGCGCCGACCATAAACCCGCGGAACTCAGTGGTGGGGAACAGCAACGGGTAGCGGTGGCTCGTGCCCTGATCAACAACCCAGGCGTCATCTATGCCGATGAACCTTCCGGGAATCTGGACAGTGAATCGGCAGAGAATCTTCACAAGCTGTTCTTCGACCTGCGGGAGAAATTCGGGCAGACCTTTGTGATTGTCACCCATAATGAGGAACTCGCCAATATGGCCGACAGAAAACTGACCATGGTGGACGGAAATATTATTTAATAACAGCTGATTTGACTTCTGCGGAGCTAAAGGAATTTCTGGATTATAAGGTGGCTCAGTACAGCACTCCGGATTTCATAGCTTCGGACCCTGTCTCGATACCTCACAATTTTACAGTAAAGGAAGACATTGAGATTGCTGGATTCCTTACTGCCATCATCTCCTGGGGCAATAGGAAGAGCATCCTGAAGAACGCCAGTTCGATGATGGAGCTGCTCGACAATTCTCCCTCTGACTTTGTGATGAAGCATTCGGAAAAAGATCTGCAAGGGCTTCATAACTTCGTACACAGGACCTTTAACGGCACCGATCTTGCATATTTCATCACCTCGCTGCGGAATATTTACCTCCACCACAGCGGCCTGGAAGGGGTTTTCTCCAGTAATGCCCAGCCCCTAAATCTGCAACCTGCAATCCACGAATTCAGGAAGGTGTTTTTTGAGCTGCCCCACGAACTACG
>CBFGYW010000474.1:0-1885 GCA_965653085.1 uncultured Salinimicrobium sp. | reverse complement strand
TTTACGTCCGATCTCATAGTCTGGGAGGGAAGCTTCACCAGGACTGGCCTGAACCTGGAGCAGGCATACAGGGAACTGAACTCTGACAAGGAGACGGTGAAGAATTATCTGATAGAAAAAGGAATTAAAGAGGAAAACATAGTTTTCAATTCGGTCCAGACAACCGAATTGCACGAGAGCCAGTATCAGAACGGTAATTATACCGGAACTATTTTCAAGGGCTATCAGCTGGTACAATCGGTGAAAATAGAATCGAATGATGTGGAACTTATCGAGAACATGTCCCGAGAGATTACTGAACTTCTGAATAAGGGGGTCCAGTTCACTTCGGCTCCACCCCGGTATTACTACACCAAACTCGCCGACCTGAAAATCGAGATGATCTCAAAAGCTACTGAAGATGCCCATTTAAGGGCTGAGAACATTGCTACCAATAGTGGTGGAGAACTTGGGAAATTGAAAAACGCCAGTCTTGGAGTTTTCCAGATAACCGGACAGAACAGCGGGGAGGACTACAGCTGGGGCGGCGCCTATAATACTGCAGACAAGAAAAAGACCGCTTCTATTACCGTGAGGCTGGAGTATGAGGTGGAGGATTAGATCTTAATCTCCAGGTTTGATCTAACTTTTGAGTAAGCACCATACCAAGCTGAAGATTCTGACAATTTCGATTTTTTAATATGTATGTACTGCTGCGCACGATTCCACATGCGGAGAAGTTGCTTTATTTTCTTCAACTAACGTTGGAATTTGGACAGCATCATCACCTTATCATTTCCGGGGTATTTACGACTTATTTGCGAGTCATTTGCGGGTTCAAGTCGCAGATGACTCGCGAATGACTCGCGAATGACCCGCGAATGACTCGCGAATGATAGGGAGGAAGTACCTCCTTTTGGAGGTGTTAAAATTTTAGAATTTGTTAATCTTCAGGTCACAGCACTACCGTGGTCGGAATCTTCCTTCGATAGTTGAGGCGGTCTAAGGAACCTTTGTTATCTGAAGATTTGCGCTTTTAAAGACCGGAATCCGGAGATTCTGCCTGACTTAAAATTATTTATCATCTTAAGACATATAATCCCGATTCAGGAGGAGGCAATATTTGTTGAAATTGATCCTCTATCTATGATCCAGACCCTGGGTGGCCGGGATTATAAAACAATCTTACCTCATCGACTCCAAAATCACATCAATATCCGCTTCAGTGGTCTCCGGATTGATAAAACAGAAACGCGAGATGGTTTCATATTCAGATCCAGTTCTCCATTTAGTGGGAGTTACCAAAGCCAGTCCGCTCTTGTGATTCCTGTAGGTCCAGTCCCTGTAATCTTCAGGACTCCAGCCTTTTCTTCTGAAGAGTACTACAGATAAACTGGCTGGACGGATCAATTCCACATGATCCAGAGTTTCTATTTTCTCTGCCGCTATTTTGGCAAGCTCGATTCCCCGTTCAATGGATTCCGAATATTTGTCGGTTCCGTGCATTGCGAGGGAGAACCACAAAGGCATTCCTCTTACCCTTCTGGTCAGCTGGATCTGGTAATCGGCGGGATTAAACCCCTGGGCTCCTTCATCCTTGAAAATCTCTAGATAGGCCCCTTTCTGGGAATGGGCTTTCTTTGCAAGCTCCATATCCCTATACAGGACTGCACCACAATCGTAAGGAGAAAAAAGCCATTTATGCGGATCTATGGTGATACTGTCAGCCTTTTCAATACCTTTGAACAGGTGCCTCACCGAAGGAGCCGCCAAAGCGCCGCCACCATAGGCTGCATCTACGTGGAACCATACATTTTCCTTTCGGCATACTTCCGCGATGGTATCGAGTTCATCTATGATACCCGCGTTTGTGGTACCCCCGGTGGCAACCACAGCAAACAGCCTT
>CBFGYW010000473.1:0-1887 GCA_965653085.1 uncultured Salinimicrobium sp. | reverse complement strand
TCGCTGGGGGAGAGAAAACAACACCAGATCCTGGTGGGTTTTGCTCTGGAAACCGAAAACGAGGAAGCCAATGCAAAAAGCAAGATAGAGCGGAAGAACCTTGATTTCATCGTGCTCAACTCCCTGAATGATGAGGGAGCAGGATTTAAGAGCAATACCAACAAAATTTGTATTATTTTTAAGGACGGGCAAAGGAAGGACTATGGCCTGAAAGCCAAGAAGGAAGTTGCCAGAGATATCTTAGAAGAATTAAAAGCTTTTCTCAATGAATAAGATCGTTTGCCTTGTTCTGTTTTCCCTTTTTTCGGCAGTTGTATCTGCACAGCAATTGAACTGTGATGTGGTAATAAATGCCGAACAGACCGGAAATGCCAACGTGACTGTCTTCAAGACCCTTGAAAATGCCCTGGAGGAATTCGTGAATCAGACGGTATGGGCAGACCTGTCCCTGCAGCCTCACGAACGGATCAACTGCAGCATGTTCATCAATATTACCAGCTATGATGCCAACAGCTTTTCAGGAACTCTGCAGATACAATCTTCCAGGCCTGTTTTTGGATCTACAATGATAAGTCCAGTCTTCAACTTTAATGATGAGGACTTCAGTTTCAATTATACCGAATATGAGTCCCTGGATTTCAGTCCGAATTCCTATACCTCCAATCTTGTTTCCGTAGTGAGTTTCTACGTGTACACCATCCTGGGGCTGGACGCCGATACCTTCGACGAGATGGGGGGCACTGCCTATTACGAGACCGCCAACCAGATCACCAGCACCGCCCAGCAGGGGAATTATTCCGGCTGGCGGGCCACTGATGGGAATAACTCCCGTTATCGTCTTAATGCCGACCTGCTGTCAAATGCCTTTTCCGGATACCGGGAAAGTCTCTATATCTATCACCGGGAGGGGCTGGACCTGATGCACAGTTCTCCTGAGCTGGGAAAAAAAGGAGTGTCAAGGGCGCTGCTGGAGCTGGAGGAAATGAATTCCAACAGGCCGAATTCCCTGCTGGTACGTACTTTCTTTGATGCCAAGGCCATGGAGGTGGAAGAGATCTTCAGGGGAGGACCTTCAATTTCCATCAGGGAAGTGGTGGATGCCCTTAATAAGATGGCACCCACTTTTTCAGATCAGTGGGCGAATATCAGGTACTAAGAATTCTTCTGCTTTCCATTTTTCTCTTGTATCTTTATAACCAAATTTAAAGACCATTGCTGACAAGCCTTTCCATTAAGAATTACGCCCTTATTGAGGATATACAGATCCATCTTCAGGAGGGTTTTACCATAATAACGGGAGAGACCGGTGCTGGGAAATCCATTATGCTTGGCGCCCTTTCCCTGTTGCTGGGCAAACGTGCCGACTACAGTGCCATCAGGAATGCGGAGAAGAAATGCGTCATTGAAGGAGGCTTTGATATTTCGGCCTATGAGCTGCAATCCTTTTTTTCTGCAGAAGATCTCGATTACGAACCCCATACTATCATTAGACGTGAAATCCTGCCTTCGGGGAAGTCACGGGCTTTTGTAAACGACACTCCTGCCAATCTTTCTTCTTTACAGGCGCTGGGAGAGCATTTGATTGATATCCATAGTCAGCACGAGACCCTGAGCCTGGGGGAGAATGATTACCAGTTTATGGTGGTCGATGTGCTTGTGGATAATGAATCCGCATTAAAGGGGTATCGCCAGATCCATCAGGAGCTGAAGCTGCTTCAGAACACCCTTGAGAAGGTTAGGGAGGAGCAGGCTCTGGCAACCAGGGAATACGATTACAACCTCTTTCTCCTGAATGAGCTTCGGCAGGCAAAGCTGGAAGCTGGTATGCAGGAGGAGCTGGAGGAACGCCTGGAGGAACTCAGCCACGTGGAGCAGCTGACAGAGCAG
>CBFGYW010000472.1:0-1892 GCA_965653085.1 uncultured Salinimicrobium sp. | reverse complement strand
CTGAGCGAAAAACGGGATTCGAACCCGCGACCTCCACCTTGGCAAGGTGGCGCTCTACCAACTGAGCTATTTTCGCGTTTTTCTAAGAACTTCGCCTCTGCCCTGCATCCCTGCCGGGGCCGATTGCGCTTGCAAATTTAAAACAATTCTTATAATGGCAAAGATTTTTCTTCAAAAATGAAACAAAATTGCAGCCTATACTTTTGCCTGAGTTTTCCCCGTCAGCATCCGTTTTATCCCGTTGAGTTTCATCAAAGCTTCCACCGGCGTAAGGGTGTCAATATCAAGGTGCAGGATCTCATCCTTCAGCTCCTCCAGGATAGGATCGTCAAGGTTGAAGAAACTCAGCTGCAGCTCCTCCTCGGCCGATTTCTTCAGCACAGCCCCCTTTTCCTGAATCCCGTGCGACTGCTCCAGCTTCTTCAGGATCTTGTTGGCCCGGTGAAGCACCTGCTGCGGCATTCCGGCCATCTTGGCCACGTGGATCCCGAAACTGTGCTCGCTGCCCCCCGGAACCAGCTTCCGAAGGAACAGCACCGTGTCCTTCAGCTCCTTCACCGAGACATTATAGTTTTTAATCCTCTCAAAGGTCTCGCACATGTCGTTCAGCTCGTGATAGTGCGTCGCAAACAAAGTCTTGGCTCTTGAAGGATGCTCGTGCAGATATTCGGTGATGGCCCAGGCGATGGAAATTCCATCATAGGTGCTGGTACCCCTTCCAATCTCATCCAGCAGCACGAGGCTCCTTTCCGAAAGGTTGTTCAGGATGCTGGCGGTCTCGTTCATCTCGACCATAAAAGTCGATTCCCCCATCGAAATGTTGTCGCTGGCGCCAACCCTGGTAAAGATCTTATCTACCAGCCCGATCTTCACCTCCTCGGCAGGCACGAAACTCCCCATCTGTGCCAGCAGGACGATCAGGGCGGTCTGCCTTAAAATAGCCGACTTACCACTCATGTTGGGCCCGGTGATCATGATGATCTGCTGCTCCTCCCGGTCGAGGAACACATCGTTTGCCACGTAGGTTTCCCCCAGCGGAAGCTGCTTTTCTATCACCGGATGCCTTCCGTTCTTTATCATCAGCTCCAGGCCGTCGTTAATCTCGGGCCTGCAGTAGTTCTCCTGCGCCGCCTGCTGGGCAAAGGAACAGAGACAGTCCAGCTGCCCGATAAGATTTGCATTCTGCTGTACCGGCTGAATATAATCGGCGATCCAGGTCACCAGCTTCTGAAAGATCTCCTGCTCCAGCTGAAATATCTTTTCTTCGGCTCCCAGGATCTTTGCCTCGTATTCCTTCAGCTCCGGAGTGATATAGCGCTCTGCATTCACCAGCGTCTGCTTCCGTATCCATTCGGCAGGCACCTTGTCCTTATGTGCATTTCGCACTTCGATATAATACCCGAACACATTGTTGCTGGCAATTTTAAGGGAAGTGATCCCGGTAGCTGCAGTTTCCCGCTCCAGCATCGAATTCAGATAATCCTTTCCTGAAAATGCCAGTTCCCGAAGCTCGTCCAGCTCGGCTGAAAAACCTTTGGCAACAGTATTTCCCTTGGCGAGGTTCACCGGAGCATCCTCAAAAAGGGTTTCCTTTATCTTGCTCCTCAAAAGTTCACAGGATTGCAGATTCTCCCCCAGCACCTTTAAGGCTTCCTCGCCCGACTGTGCAGCCAGAGCTTTTATGGGCACTACCGCCTCCAGGGAATTCTTCAGCTGGATCAGCTCCCGCGGACACACTTTCCCGGTGGCTACCTTGGAAATAAGCCTTTCCAGATCGCTTATCTGTTTTATGTAATGCTGAATTTTCTGCAGCACAATGATGTTCTTCATCAAATACGCCACCTTGTTCTTGTCGAGGTACTGGGTGCCGTCGAAGGCGAGGCTCACAAGGG
>CBFGYW010000471.1:0-1892 GCA_965653085.1 uncultured Salinimicrobium sp. | reverse complement strand
GTTGCTGGAGAAATCACAGTCCCTGAACTCACCATTGATCTTTACGTAAGTCTCCCCTATTTTCTCTTCCTGCCATTGCTCAATAGCCTTCAGCTGTTTGTCTCTAAGGGCCAGCTCCTTGATCTTGTTGAAGTCCTTGGCGTAATCGGCTACGTGTTCCGGAATTCTTTTCGTCACTGTAAGTAGTTTAAAAACGGGGCGTCCTGTCTCATCCTGGTCTGTGATCACGTGAGAAACCTCGCCTTCCTTAAGATCCACGATCTGGGAATACAGCGTAGGATCGAGTTTTGAAAGTTCGAAACGTGTGTCTCCTGTTGTTGGATTGATCAGCTGCCCTCCGCTCTGTCTGGTCTCCTTCTGGTCTGAAAACTCTCTTGCAGCTACTGCAAAATCCAGTTCCCCATCGACAAGTCGCTGACGGATACTATCGATCTTGGCGCGAGCCTCATTTTTAGTCTCTTCCGTAACATCAGGAATCAGAAGAATATGACGAACATCCACCTGCTGTCCTCTGATCTGGTCAACAGTAAGAATATGATAACCGTACATGGATTCAAAAGGCTTGCTCACCTCCCCTTCCTGAAGGCTGAAGGCTGCATCCTTAAATTCCTTGACAAATGGATCGTCGCGGGAAAGGCTAATCTTTCCACCTGTAGGCCTGGTACTGTGGTCCTGGGAATACAATACGGCTTTGGTAGCAAAACTGGCACCGTTCTCCAGCACGTCTGCCCTGTATTCCTCAAGGCGCTGGATCAGCTTTTCTTTTTCGCTCTCTGGAATCTCCGGTTTCACCACGATCTGTGCGATCTCCACCTCATCCCCGAAGAAAGGCTTGTCCTCTTCGGCTATGTTTGAAAAGAATTCCCTTACCTCTTCCGGAGTGATCTCCACTCCATCAACTATGTTTCGCTGCATCTTGGATGCCAGCAGGTTTTCCTTGATGATCTTGTACAATTCACTTCGGAATTCGGCTTCACTGTCCTTCTGATAGAATTCCAGCACCTTTTCCATCGAGCCTAGCTCCTGTGCCATATACCCAATCTTCTGGTCAACCGTTCCAGTAATCTCGGCGTCAGTAACCACAATGCTATCCTGAATCGCGTGGTGGGCGTACAGTTTATTCTCCAGAAGCCTTCCAGCCAGCTGGCATGGATCCACATCGGCTATAGAGGCCCCCTGGCTCTGCAGGTCGATATACATTTTGTCGATATCACTGTTCAGAACCACGTAATCACCCACCACTGCAGCTACCCCATCCACTTTTATCCTTCCGGATGTCTGAAGTGAATCATCGAGCACTGCAACATCCTGTTCATCCTGGATGGCGGTGCTGTCGGTGACTACGATTTCCTGGGAGAATCCAGAAAAACATAGCATTCCTGCCACCAGCGACAGTGCGGATTTATTCATTATAGATTTCAAATTGATCATTTCTAACTGCATCTTGTGTAATATCTTTTTCTAATTTTTTTATCAGCTCCAGCTTTCTTTTGTTCAGCAGGATCTGCTTTACCGTTGGCAGGGAATAATCCAGCGGCGCCTGTTCGCCCCTGAGCTTAACATCCTCAACAGACACCAAATATACTCCTAATGAATCTTCGAGTTGCAAAAAATTGCCTTTTTTTAGCAATCCTTCATTGGTTCCCGGGGTTAAAGGCCCAATCTTGTTATAAACCTGCCGCACTTTCACCCATACCGAATCATTCAGGGAATAGGAATTGAACTGAATAGCCATATCAAACAGCTCTTCCTTGTCTTTTTTATTAAACCTCTGGAAGAGGGTTTTTATTTTGCTGAAATCCGAATTATTTTTGGCAAGATTCACATACCGCAGTTTCACCAGAACCTCGTTCAGCTTAAAGTTCTCGCCGTTCTCTTCGTAATACTGTTTT
>CBFGYW010000470.1:0-1893 GCA_965653085.1 uncultured Salinimicrobium sp. | reverse complement strand
AGCACCTCTTCCGGGTCCATTATGCCAGGCTACAAATGGCTCATCACCGATGAACACGACAGGAGTGATACCGAAGCCAAAATGAGGGCCATGGTGGAACTGGGCGTGCCCTATTCCGAAGAAGAGATCGTCAATGCCCAGCAGCTGATGGACGAACAGGCAACCCGAATAGAGAAGAACCTCTACAACGACCCTGATTTCGTGAAAACATATGAAGCCGACAAACGATATGCCCAGGAAAACGGGCTGGACTTCGTGGAGATGAAAAACCGCGAGATCGTTGCCCTTATCGCCTACATCCAGCGCCTTGGTACCGATATCAAGATTAAAGATCCAGAAACCTCAACCTCTTCAAACTAACACATCATGCTTAAATTCATAAAAGGTCATATGGAGAGCATCTCGGGAGTGGAAATCTACCCGATGGTCTCCCTCCTGATCTTCTTCATCTTCTTTGTGCTCCTGTTCTGGTGGGTAGCCACCGCCAAAAAGGACTATGTCAATTCGATGAGCCAGATTCCATTAGAACCCGAAAACAACGACAGACAATGAGACACGCCATTCCCGCCTGGATCCGCATTCCTGCAGCCATGCTGCTGCTGGTAGGAGCCCTGGAATACTTTATCGATTCTGAAGGCCACTGTGCCCTGATGGAATATCCGGTACTCATCCCGGTGGTCCTGATGGCCCTGCTGTTCCTGATTTCCCTGGAGATCATCCTGAATGCCATTGAGAACATCATGTTCCAGACCCTCGATGAAGAGGCGAAGGAACGCTATATGAGAGCCCGGGAAGAGCGGATGGACCGCTTTGACCTACAGCGCATCTACCACAAAGCCATGGGCTCCCGCCCCCTTTCCGAAGAAAGGGACATCGAGCTGGACCACAATTACGATGGGATAAAGGAGCTGGACAATACCCTTCCCCCCTGGTGGCTCTACTCCTTCTACGCTTCCATCGTCTTTGCAGCCGGATACCTGGTATACTACCATGTTCTGGATGGCGACAACCAGTATGATGAGCTGGAGACCGAACTGGCAGAAGCAAAATTAGCCGTGGAGGAATACAAGAAGAACGCCCCCGACCTGGTGGATGCTGAGAGCGTGGTGCTGCTCACGGAAGCCGGAGATATAGAAAGCGGATCAGCCATTTTCCAGTCGAACTGTATGGCCTGCCACGCTCCTGATGGTGGTGGGGGAATTGGTCCTAACCTTACGGATGAGCACTGGGTACTTGGAGGAGGCATCAAGAATGTATTCCACACCATCAGCGAAGGAGGCCGTGCCGGAAAAGGCATGGTTGCCTGGAAATCGACCCTCAAACCCACAGAAATCCAGCAGGTGGCCAGTTATGTGCTGAGCCTTCAGGGCAGCAGCCCCGCCAGCCCCAAGGAGCCTGAAGGGGATGTCTGGGTTCAGGAATAAAAGAGTTGCCACGAATACACTAATAATTTTGTGTTTGACTATCCAAGGAATTGGAGATTCCTGAATGGGCGACTTCTTGAAAAAGCAACGTCCGAATTCATTTAAAATATTCGTGAATTCGTGGCAAAAAAAATAAAGTAGAAAATGGCAAAAAAACCAGAAACAGATTACCGCGACCTCATTGGCACCATGACCAAGGAGGGGAAACGGGCCTGGGTCTATCCCAAGAAGCCTTCCGGAAGGTACCATACCTACCGCACCTGGTTTACCTGGTTCCTTCTGGCGGTGCTGCTATCGGGGCCCTTTATCCATATCAATGGGAACCAGCTGTTCCTGTTCAATTTTGCAGGCCGGGAATTCAACATCTTCGGGCAGCCCTTCTGGCCCCAGGATTTTTATCTGGGAGTAGTAGGAATGATCATTGCGGTGGTGCTCATCACCCTCTTCACCGCTGCCTTTGGAAGGATCT
>CBFGYW010000469.1:0-1895 GCA_965653085.1 uncultured Salinimicrobium sp. | reverse complement strand
TTGGGAATCCCTTTTCTTAAAGCCTTCTGCTCCTCATAAGGCAGGGCATTGACCTCCTTGCAGCTGTCGGAACAGCAGTTATCCATTTTGGCCGCGCACTCCTCGCACTGAAGGAACAGCAGATGGCAGGCCTCGTTGGCACAGTTCACATGAGTGTCACAAGGTTTTCCGCACTGGTGGCATTGGGAAATTACATCATCGGTGATCCTTTCTCCTCTTCGGTGGTCGAAGACGAAGTTCTTTCCGAGGAATTTGTTCTCCAGGTTCAGGTTCTGCACCTGCCTGGCGTATTCAATGATTCCGCCTTCCAGCTGAAAAACGTTCTTAAAACCTTTGTGTTTGTAATAGGCGCTGGCTTTTTCACAACGTATCCCTCCGGTGCAATACATCACCAGTTTCTTGTCTTCCTTGTGGTCTTTGAGGTCTTCCTCAATTATATCCAGGGAATCCCTGAAGGTATCCACATCGGGAGTGATGGCGCCTTTAAAATGGCCAATTTCGCTTTCGTAGTTGTTGCGCATATCGACCAGCACAGTATCGGGGTCTTCGATAAGTTCATTGAAGGTTCTGGCATCTACGTGTATGCCTTTGTTGGTGACATCGAAGGTGTCGTCATTAAGGCCGTCGGCTACTATTTTGTCCCGTACTTTAACCTTCAGCTTCAGGAAGGATTTCAGGTCGTGTTCTATGGCGATGTTCAGCCTTACATTCTCGAGGAAGTAAATTCCGTCGAGGAAGGCCTTGAATTCCTCAAAACGCTTTGCAGGGACTGAAAGCTGAGCGTTGATCCCTTCGTGGGCTACATAAATTCGGCCCAACACGTGCATGGGTTCCCAGGCAAGGAAAAGATGGTTTCGGAATAAATGGGGATTTCCAATCTTGGCGTACTGATAGAAAGAGAGCGTAAGCCGATCTTCTCCGGCTTCCTCCAATAATGCTGCTCTCTCCTTTTCGCTTAATTTATTGTACAGTTGCATGCTATACCTCTATTTTAAGTTTAAAGAAAAATTTTTGCAAAGATAGAGTTTAAATAAAAAATGCCCCAACTTCTGTCAGGGCATTTTTACGAACGGCTAATTCGGTTATTTCTATTTTTTAATTTCCACTAAAAAACAGTTTCCGCTAACCGCCGTCCACCCGGCAGCTGCTGTGGAGATTCACCACAACCGGCCTGCCGGAATTATTTAAAATTATATTTCTTCTCAAGAATTTCATATGGTTTTCTGAGTTGGTTTCATAGTAGATGCAAAAAACAGAAAAAGATTGTGTTATAATATTGTTATGATAAAAAACTTGTAGTAATTTAGCCAACCTATCTTAAAAAGAAAGCACACAAAAATGAGTAACGAGAACGAAAAAGACGCCAAATTAAAGGCCCTGAAACTTACCCTGGACAAGATGGACAAGGCTTACGGAAAGGGTACCGTGATGCGAATGAGCGACCAGTCGGTGGTGGAAGTTGATGCTATTTCCAGCGGATCTTTAGGACTGGATCTGGCATTGGGAGTTGGAGGATATCCGCGAGGCAGGGTAATTGAAATATTTGGGCCTGAATCTTCGGGAAAAACCACTCTTACCCTACACGCCATAGCAGAGGCCCAGAAGAAAGGCGGAATCGCTGCATTCATCGATGCAGAGCATGCTTTCGACAGGTTTTATGCTGAAAAACTGGGGATAGATCTTGAAAACCTAATCATCTCGCAGCCCGATAACGGAGAGCAGGCTCTGGAAATTGCAGACAACCTTATCCGTTCGGGGGCCATTGATATTATTGTAATTGACTCAGTAGCTGCCCTTACTCCGAAGAGTGAGATCGAAGGGGAAATGGGAGATTCCAAAATGGGATTACACGCCCGTTTGATGTCTCAGGCTTTAAGGAAACTTACTGCTTCCAT
>CBFGYW010000468.1:0-1897 GCA_965653085.1 uncultured Salinimicrobium sp. | reverse complement strand
GTCTTATCCTTAAATTAGCCATACCGCATGTTTTCACTTTTCAGAGAGAATATCAGAATTGCCTTTGATTCCATTAAAGGTCAGCTCCTTCGTACCATCCTTACCGTCCTGATCATTGCAATTGGAATCACCGCGCTTGTCGGGATCCTGAGTGCCGTATCGGCCCTTGAGAACACCATTAGCAGCGACTTTGCCTCCATGGGGGCCAACACCTTCAATCTTCAGAGATATGACAACCAGGTGCGTGTAAATGGTGGGGAGATCGAAAAGATCAACCCCATCATTGGCTATCGGGAGGTGAAAGAGTTCAAAGACAAGTACCAGTACCCCGGAACGCAGGTTTCCATTTCCTTCACTGGGACATCTACTGCAGAAGTGAAATATGAAAGCGAGAAAACAGACCCCGAGGCAAGCGTGCTGGGGGTGAATGAGAATTATCTTCTGAATTCGGGACTGGAGCTGGAAGCCGGAAGGGATTTCAATTATTTCGACATCGAGAACAACAATAACGTGTGTATCCTGGGTTCTGCCTTTGCGGAAGGGATCTTCAAAGACACAGATCCCATTGGCAAGACCATCAGCGTGCGCGGGGTGAAATTCAAGGTAATCGGGGTCCTGGAGGAGAAAGGCTCCACCTTTGGAAACAATCAGGACCTGCGGGTGCTGATCCCATTGCAGTATGCCCGCTCCATTTATACCATGCCCAACATCAACTACAATATTAGTGTGCGGGTGGAAAACAAGGAAATGCTGGAGGGAGCCCAGCAGGAAGCTGTTCTCACCTTCAGAAACATAAGGGGCCTGAGCCCTGTGGAAGAGGATAACTTTGGTATCGGAAGAAGTGACGATCTTATAAACCAGATCTTTCAGATAACCGGATACCTGAATCTGGCCGCCTGGATCATCTCCATCATCACGATCTTTGGCTCATCCATCGCCCTGATGAACATTATGCTGGTATCGGTGACCGAAAGAACACGGGAAATCGGGGTGAGAAAAGCCTTAGGCGCGAAAAAGAACACCATCGCCGCACAGTTCTTTATGGAGACCCTTATCATCGGACAGATCGGCGGCATCCTGGGTATCATCCTGGGAATCCTTATCGGGATGGGAGTTTCTTCTGCAGTAGGATTTGATTTCGCCACTCCCTGGAAAGCCATCCTTTGGGCTACGGGAATCACCATAGTGGTCGCCATCCTTGCGGGCAGCTACCCAGCAACCAAGGCAGCGAAACAGGATCCTATTGAATCCCTGAGGTACGAATAACCAGCAAAGTTTTGCGTAAAATCTGCGAGATCAGCGCAATCTGCGGGAGCCCCTTCACCCCAACTACAACCCAAGGTGCTTCTCAAAGAAAGCATAGAGCTCTCCCTTGGTGATTACCGATCCCTGCTGAATAAGCGCAAAAATATCCATATTCCTGTCCTCACTGATCACCTTTGAGGAGGTATATAGAGACACAGCATCGTCCATCAGGTTTTGCTGAAGCCAATTGTACCCCTGACGGGTAGTCACATCCACTCCCTCCTTCTCCACCTTCACCCCTATCAGGTTAATGGTCACTTCAGTGATTTTGAAAAGGAAGATCTGTTGTGGCGAGAAATGCTCCAGGAATTGCGCCTGATTCAATACCCCTTCCCATACCAGATCGCTGAATACATCCAGCTCTTCTTCAGCCGTGTCAGGTTTGGTGGTTTTTATTTCTTCCCATTCGGCAGCCGTAATGGACTGCGCAGCAAGAAAGTTGATGAATTCCTTGTGCAGCTCCTCGAACTGCTCCTTCGTTAACCGGTTATATTTCATCTGAATGACTTTATGAACATATCTAAATAAAAAAGCCCCTTAAACGGGGCTTTTTTATTGAAGAATGGAAAATCAACGTCCGAACCGGAAATAG
>CBFGYW010000467.1:0-1897 GCA_965653085.1 uncultured Salinimicrobium sp. | reverse complement strand
GCCTTGGCCCCTGCAGTTTCTCCTTCACCTCCACGATGGAACCTTCGTTGGCATCTTCAAGATCCTGCTCGCCAAGAAGCTCAACAGCAAACTTACTCCCGACCGTATTTACGTGGTCAAAAAGGGCATTAGTATCCTTCTGATCGTCTTTGGCGCCTTCCTGGTAGGCCAGGGCCTCCTGCCACAGGAGATTTCAGAGGTGAAGAGCACGCTGGAGGAACTGGTTGTGAATCCTTAGAAAATAGCCACGAATACACGAATTATTAGTATGTATATTCGTGCATTAGTGGCTCAACACAAAAAAAGCCTCCTAGTGATAGGAGGCTTTTTGTTGGAGGCATCTAGCGGATTCGAACCGCTGTACGAGCTTTTGCAGAGCTCTGCCTAGCCACTCGGCCAAGATGCCAACTGATTTGGGAAGGCAAATGTAATAAAATTTATTTCAGAATGCCGAATTTAGATTTTAGAAAAATGGCAGGGTGGAGAAATATGGAAAGGATTGTATCTAAATCCGAATGGCAATTAAGGTGCAGCCCTTCCAGGGCTAAATTATTAGAGCGGCAGATTTCTATTGAGATCTGGCCCTTCCCAGGGCCTGCTAAAAACGGTTTAGCTCTTCCAAAATTATTTCCAACTTCTTTTAATGTTGTCTCTTCCCAAGGCCTGCTAACAGTTTAGCTCTTCCAAGATTATTTTTTAACTTCTTATAACTTTGCCTTTTCCGAGGGCTTGCTAATAACAGTTTCGCTATTCCAAGATTATTTCAACTTCTTATAACTTGTCTCTTCCCAGGGCCTGCTAAAAACGGTTTAGCTCTTCCAAGATTATTTTCCAACTTCTTCCCAAGGGTATACACTTTATAGAATTTTCATCATTTCCGGTTATTTCTACCTCTGGAAGAGGTAAATCTTTGTAGAAACCAGTCTTCCCGAAACCTCCAGCTCCAGGGGAGCTGCACCTTCAGTCCGCTAGACATATTCCCAACGACCCCCTACCAGGCCCATATATAACAGCCATAAGATCCATTATAAACAGGGGGTAAACAGCAGCTGGAAATGCTCTAAGGCTGTCTACCCCCTGTTTAGGGGCTGTTTAGGGGCTGTTATATAGGGAGATGGTATGGCCCGGGTAGGGGGATGATCTAACGGGACTTGCTTCTTTGCACCGTCACCATCTCGACATTGCCTCCCATTGGGGGATTGATCTTTGAAACTGCTACCGTCGCTTTCTGAACTATGAGCAGTTCCCCAAGGATCCTGTTGAGGATCCTTTCAGCCACTGTTTCCAAAAGTTTTGAGCGGATGGCCATCTCCTGGCGCACAATGCGGTTCAGGTGGACGTAATCGATGGTATCTGCCAGCTCATCGGTCTTGGCAGACAGGCTCAGGTCGCCTTTTACCTTCAGGTCTACGCGGTAGTCGCTTCCTATCTTTCCTTCTTCATCAAGGCAGCCGTGGTAGGCGAAAACCTTGATGTTCTTGATCTTTATTGCTCCCAAAGTTTTTCTGCGAAGTTACAAAAAGCTTTTCAGCAGAGAGCCCGAGGTTCAGAGAATCAAATATTTGGTTACATTCGTGCCGAAAATCCAAAAACCTTTCAAATAACTTTCTTTTTTTCCCATTATGAAAACACTCCTGCTGCTCGCAGCTCTTCTGTTTGTTCCTGTCCTGGCTGTAGGACAGACTGATAGTCTGGAAAACCAGATCATCAATTATGCCCCTTCCAAGTCTGAGATCATTTCCAAAGGCCGCCGCCTGCTTCTGGACAGCTTTATTGCTGATGATCTCGACAAGGTGGAAGAGGTGAAGAATTACCTCCTCAAGGAAGTGGAGGATGAAAACTACCTGGTGCTCTATCCCGGGGAACACTGGCTGCTGCTGTACTGGACCGAAGAGTT